>JAICHE010000216.1 GCA_025922755.1 Nitrososphaeraceae archaeon | reverse complement strand
GAAAGAAATTTGATTATTCAATGGGGGCAGTAAAATATTCAGCATCTAGACGTGAAAAATTGGTAATGATGAGCTTTCCATTAAAAGAAATGGTTCTATTAATTACGGCAGAACCAAATGTGAATATTGATAGATTGGCATACAGAATAATTCAAATTCTTGGAAAAGATTGGAGTCAATTTTATGGGGAGTAAATCTGTTTAATTTTTGACAGAAATAAAAACATATTTTTAATAAATTTCAAAACAAACTAATAAACAAATAATAAGAAATAAATTTATGGTTTTACAATTTCGACATATTTTTGGTTGTGAACATCAAGAAAAAAATATACAATCAAAAGTAATTTTTGAAAGAGGTTTAGAAATTCCTGCTTCTTTATGTGAGTTTTGTGTTTCTAAAAAAAGTAAACCTTAGGATTCTTGTTCTGCAATTACATTGAGAGTCATACTGGTTCTTATATGAGGTAATGCTCGAATTGCCTTTGTAATTACATTTTCTAGAATTTTATATTCTGGGGCCTCAATTCTGCAAATTACATCATAAAATCCAAAAACAACATCAGCTTCTTTAACTTCTGGAATATGACTGAGGTTTTTTAAAATGGTGTATTCTTCTCCTTTGTCAGAGTGGATGACAACATATGCTTGGACCCTATTTTGACCAAGCATTGCACTAATTAATTTTTCAGAGGGCGAAAATAGTTTTTCTGATTCAGAGCGAGTTAGGGTCATTGTTGAATGAATTTTAGACATTTTTCGTATTTGGTTTGTTACTACATCCTTTACCTTTTCTTCAGAGTCTGATTCAATTTTAGCAATAATATCATAAAGACCTAAAGTACCATGAACCTCTTTAACATCATCAATTTCTTTTAGCGAAGCAATAACATTTTTTTCGGAACCCAAATCACAGTTCATCAAAACATAGGCTTTTGCCAAAGTAGATACTTCCTCATTCTTGTCCTTCTATTCCCATCAAGGTTAAAGTTGAACGAATTTTTGGAATTTTTCTAATTTTCCAAGTTATGGTTTCACGAAGTTTTTCAACTTGATCTGATTGGACCTTTGCTAAAATATCATAAGCTCCAAAGGTGCCATGTACCTCTTTTACACCATCAATAGACTTGAGTTCTGAAATCACGGCCTCCTCAGAACCAAGCTCACAATTGATCAAGACATATCCCGTAGCCATTTTATTTTCTGCCTCCTAATTTCATAATTAATGATAATACTTCAAATATATAAATAATAATATGATTTAATTAAATAAATTTAATATAATCTTAAGTTAAAATGAAAATTTGTAGATACCAATTTTCAGATGGTCTAGCGATATGCTTCGGTCATAACTCTTTCAAGTTCCTCAATATTTTTTGTAAACGTTATTTTCGATCTTATTTTGGCACCACCAGAAATCCCTTTGGTGAATCTCATTGCTTGTCCCTTGATGTTTGCAAATTTTATTTTGTAATTTTTTGAAAGTTGCATATATTCAAAAAAAGAATCTAATTTGTCTCTAAATGAGTATTCTTGGTAAGTGCCAGTTTTAAGAAAATCGTTGATTTGTTCAAATAAAAATGGGTTTCCCATTGCACCTCTTCCAATCATTACATAATCACAATTAGTTTCATCAATCATTTTTTTTGCATCCTCTGGTGTAGTAATGTCCCCATTTCCAACAATAGGGATTTTTGATATTTCTTTTAGATCCTTTATCATTTTCCAATCAGCATTTCCTGAATATCCTTGGCTGACTGTTCTTGGATGCAAGGTGATCATTTCAATGCCTTCATCTTCTGCAATTTGAGCTACATCTTTGAACAAATATCTGCTGGCCTCTGTAACCCCAAGTCTAATCTTTAGAGTAACAGGTTTTTTTACGGCATTAACTAAAGTAGAAAAGATTTGCTTTGTAAGATTACTCTCTTGCAAAAGCGCACCTCCTGCCATTTGTTGGGTAACATGAGGAGCAGGGCAACCCATATTGTAGTCAATTATATCAAAAAATGGTTCTACTATTTTTGCAGCTTTTTCTAATGCCTCAAGATTAGAGCCAAACAACTGAACTGATAGTGGTCTTTCTTGTTCAGAATATTCAAGGAATTCTTGAATAGTTTTTTTATTTTCTTTGAGTTGATTTTCTTTGGCAATGATGCTATGAATATTTGTAAACTCCGTTACAACCAATCCTGCACCCATTTGTTTACATTGTAACCTTAAAGCAGGATCACTTACGCCTGCCATTGGAGCCAGAAAGGCTTTACTAGAGAATTCAGGTAGCATTGATAAATTTCCTCGTTAAAGTATATTTACTGTTTTAAAATGTAGTTTGAACTGATTGTTACCTATCTGGACATCCGTCTGTATCATTATCCCCATCATAGTCCTCTGGTTCAAAGGGACACGCGTCATTGTGGTTGATTATTCCATCCAAGTCATTATCATGCTTGTATCGTGATTGTTCTGGAGAGATGTCCGGACAACCATCGAGATCTTCAAATTTATTCCAATTTTCAGGATCAAATGGACAGTTATCAATATCATCATATATGCCATCACCGTCAGTATCAGTTGCTTTAACAGAAGTTGGAAGAACATCAACACAACCATCATAATCCATGTATCTATTCCAATTTTCCATCTGTTGTGGGCACCTATCCATTTTGTCAGAGACACCATCACCGTCAGAATCTATCATCACGGTTTGTGTGTCGGGGCAGCCGTCTGTGTCTTCAAATCCATTGTAAGTTTCAGCCTCTGATGGG
>JAICHE010000215.1 GCA_025922755.1 Nitrososphaeraceae archaeon | reverse complement strand
TGATCTTTAAAGAAGTTTATGGTGTAAAATCTACTTCATAATTCTGAATGAGGTCCTGATAGCCAAACCATAAAACTGATTATTTGGAAACCAGAGTCAGTATATAGAATGTACAGAACCATCTCTGAAATAATTAATGCGAAAACAACAACTGAAGGCGAGGGATTTATCGTACATAGAGCATTTCCAAATTATGCTGTAAGGGATTTTGATCCATTTTTGTTGTTAGATGAAATAGGTCCAATTGAATTATCTCCAGGAGAAGCCAAAGGTGCACCGGATCACCCTCACCGAGGATTTGAAACAGTAACCTATGTGCTTGAAGGAGCATTTGAGCACAAAGATTCTCAGGGGAATTCGGGAAAACTACATTCAGGAGATATTCAATGGATGACTGCAGGATCCGGCGTTGTTCATTCCGAAATGCCTGAAAAAGAATTTACACAAAAGGGGGGTAGATTACACGGATTTCAACTATGGGTAAACCTTCCAAAAAAAGACAAAATGATTGCTCCTAGGTATCAAGATGTTCCATCTAGTAAAATTCCAATTTCTTACAGTTCTGACAAAAAGGTTCGAGTCAAGATTATTGCAGGTGAATCTATGGGGGAAACTTCTGTTATTGAGACTAAAAATCCTATAATCTATCTTCATTTTACTTTACAGCCTGATTCTGAGATAATACAAAAAGTTCCAAAAGAATACAATTCATTTGCCTATGTTGCAAAAGGAGAAGGGCTTTTTGGAACAGAAAAAAAACTTGCCAAAAAAGAACAAGCAGTATTTTTTGCCAGAGATGGAGATGAAATAATGATTTCTAACGGTCTGAATGCTAAAAATCCATTGGATGTTCTACTGTTGGGTGGAATTCCTTTGGGTGAACCTGTTGCTCGATATGGCCCCTTTGTAATGAATACTCAAGAAGAGTTAGATCAGGCAACAAAGGACTATCAAAACGGAAAGATGGGGAAAATTAATTTTTAGAAAAAAATACTTTCTACCCCCACTTCTCTAATGAATTACCAAAATTATTATCTTGGATTTTTCAAGAATTCCTCTAGTTGACACTTGCTAGAGCAATGAGTCAAAATATTACTTTCTAAAACTTTTCCGCAATTTTTACAACTATTCATTCTATCGCCAAATAAAATTTGTATAATTAATTATTAAATTTACGTATCAGTCTTTAATTTTTGTTACACTTTAAAAAATCCAGGTTAAGGCTTTACCCCTGTCTTTGCTGAATAATATTCCACAAGTCCATTCATTTCGTACTCCAAAGCCTGCTGATATTGCGAGTCTGATCTAACCTTGTAAGAATCGTCTCCAGTTCTCATCCATTCTATGTACTGCTTATCGCTATCAAGCTGAGTCTCAGAGGATAATTTCAACAAATCCACGGCTGATTCAAACGATTCTGGTGGCACCAAACTATCATATCGCAAAATTATCTTTTCAAATTCTTCTACATGTTTTTCATAGAATTGAAACAATTCCTCTTGCGATATGGCCCCTTCTTCCCACTGTGCCTTTTTAGAATAAAATTGAGTTTGCAAATCTTTCACATCGTTCTGAATTTTCTCTAACTCCGTTCCAAAGACAAATCCTTTTTGTCTTGTTTGCTCGGCTGAATAATTGTAAAATATTATCCCTGCAACTATTGCGATTGCAATTACTGCTATTGTGATATTTTGCTTTTTTTTCTTTTTCAAGACTAATCTGTGTAATTTCCGTTCTCATCTAACTTTAGTTCTATTGTCATTAATGTTCCGCTGATAAATGAATCATTTCGGATTGTTCTTACACGAGCCACATCTAAATGATAAGGCCAAATTTCTACCACGATTGCTCCTACTTTAACATCTTCTGGAGCATCTGTCAAAACAATATCTTCTTTTTTTATTCCGTATCTCTCTAATGTGTGAAGGGAATGCTCTACTAAAGGCTCTGGGTTGTTATGATTAATTGCCCACACAGTTCCTTCGTAATCTATTTTTTCCAATTCGTTTTAGACAAAAATTGACTCCTATAACAATTATGCGCCCTTGGGTTTGAATCTTTTATAATATTTTTGAGAATATTTTAGTCATTTCTTTTCTGCATCTATCGTTAAAACAGGGCAAGATGTATTTTCAACAATTTTTCTTGATACGCTTCCTAGGGATAAAAGACCTTTGATTCCTTTAAGCTTTCTTCTTTTTGCCATTACAATTAGATCGATTTTCTGATTTTTTACAATTTTCAAAATTTCTTCAGCGGCTAATCCCGTTACGATTTTTAAGTGAGATTTTATTTTATTTTTTTTACAAATTTGTACTCGGTTAGTCATTTCTTTTTCCATGGCCGCTTTCATCTCTTTTGTTATCTTTGCATACTCTTTTTTGATTTTAGTTACTTGAGATGCATGAAGGGAAAAAACTGGAGCATGTGGATAGTCCTCGATTATATGAAGTAAAATTATTTCAGACGAAGATAATTTTGCTATGTGAATTGCATGTTTGAGTGCCAAATCTCCTGCAAGAGTACCTTCATGGGGAACGAGAATTTTTTTGTACAATGTAACTATTTAATACAAGTATTATATAACGGCATGGAGCAATCATCCTAATTTACAATATAGCCTGATTACTGGATTCTTTCCTATTTCTTAACTCCTGCAAAGTGAACTGAACCCTAGGTCAATTTGTTAATGGTCTTCGATATTCTCAAGTCGAAAGGTGTTAATTTTTGACCATTTATCAATTGTCTCGAAAAATTTTATGAAAGATACCCTAAAC
>JAICHE010000214.1 GCA_025922755.1 Nitrososphaeraceae archaeon | reverse complement strand
TCTCTTCAGGTTTTTTTACCTTATATCCTTCTGCTGCAACCTCTTCTATTTTTTGATCATTTGGATTATCAGAATCAGTTACAAATCCATATTCATTGGCAGTTCCAGTTTGTTCTGTTTCTGTTTGTACAAATTGTGTCTCAGATTCTACAATTGTATCTGGAGTTCTAGAATTTTGATCAAGGGTGAAGATTTGAGAAGAAGACAATAGTTGGTCATAAAGTGTAACATCATCTATCATTCCTGAAAAGTGATTTTCAAGTGATGCATTGTCTCTCACATTGGGATTAAAAGCCCCAACTAAAATGTTCGATTGCAATGAAAGATAATCATAGCTGTTTTGAGTTGATTCGCCATATTGATGGGTCAAAGAATAGTCACCATTAATATTTACAGAGCCTTCTTGGGCCCCGTTTACAAATATCTTGATTTTTCCATCAGAATAAGTGCCAGATATGTGAGTCCATTGTTCTGGTATTGCAGTGTAAGAATGAACAGTATGCCACTTTATTCCATCAAATACAGAAAACAAAGCAACGTTTTTGTCAACCTTGTCATTATTGATTGCTAAATTAAAGCCATCTGCTTCTGACACTATAGACAGGGTTGCTGGTGCACCTTTCTTGTAGTCTGGATTCACCCATGCAGAAACGGTAAAGGAGTTTAACTTTTCAGAAAGTGAATCATCTAATACAAGATAGTCATTTGCCCCATCAAATAACATTGCAGAATTATCTGAATCAATTGTGACCAATCCACCATTAATGGCTAGGTTATCACTTAGAATATCAAAGTAAAGAGAATCATTTGGTTGCGGAATGTTTGTGCTAGTCTCTGCTGTTGCAGAAGCATATCCCCAAAAAGAATTTCCAATGGAAAGTGGCATAGAAAGCATTGAGGCCATTGCAAAGAAAACTGCCACTCCCGAGAGTTTGGCATATTTTAGTGGGATTGGGTCATTGTCAGACATTCTGTACACTAGAAGTCCAAATGGGATTGCAAGTAACAAAACTGCAACAATGTTTGCAGTTTTATCTAAAGTATCAGGCACTAGATAGAATTCTTGCCCGTTGACTTCTACTAGTTGTTTATCATCTGAATTTATTTGAGAACCAATTTCTGCAGGATATGCAGTATATTTTTCAGACGGATTTAGTTGAATTGCTTCTCCAGTCAAAGGATCTGTAACTGTTGGTGCTGGAGAATGAAAAACGGAATCTGGGATGCCATTAAAAGATAGACTGTCAGGGTTTACAAAACTATCATCTGCAAACGCAGATGAAAATCCAAATGAAAGTACAAGTAATGCAGCAATTGCAACATAAGACCTATGCAATGCTAATTGCCTCCAATGGAGGCAATAGAAATTGATCCAGTACACTGTATATACAGTCTGCTCTTCTATCGCCCATTAGCCTTGTTTAAGGGAATTGTGTTATTAAACATTATTACGTGTAAGTTTAAAATATTACAATTTTTTTTTGTCGGATTTGCAAGGCTAAAGAGATGAACCCCGTAACATATCTAAAATTTTGATAACATCAGTTTTGCTTACGATTCCAGATAATTTTCCTTCTATCAAAACCCCACAGCCGTTGATATTATTATCAAGCATCTCCAAACATGCAGATACCAAGTCTTCGTTAAAGTCAACTGTGGTGATTTTTTTTGTCATCACCTCTTTGGCACTAGTAGCTCCACCAAATCCAGTCTCACTCAGAAATCCTTTTCTTGGAAATATTACAGAAATTGCGGGATCAGAGTTGTCAATGACATCATTGTCTCTTCCAAGACTCAAAGAAAGGCGAAACACATCACCAAAGGTTACAATCCCAACTGCATCATTTTCTTTGTTTTTAATAATCAATCTAGATACTTTGTCCTGAATCATTTTTTCTAGAATCTGGTACAGTTTATCATCCTCATACATTGCAGAATACGATACTGTCATTGCATCACCTACCCTTTTGTGACCCACGTAATTTTGATAGTAGTATTTTGTTAGGTCAGTCTTTGTCACAATCCCTACAGTGTCTGAATAAGAAACGCCAACAGAACCGATATTTTTGTCATTCATTATGTGGGCAACATCCTCAACTGGTGTCGATTCACTAACCTCAATTAACGGCTTTGAGATTTCTGAGATAGGTAGATCATCTAGATTTTTCTCAGTATTATTTGTAAGAAGATATAATCCAATATCTTTTTCAGTGATTATCCCAATGATTTTTCCTTCTTCATTTGTAGTTAAGAGTCTGCTGATTTTATTATCTAGAAATTTGTGAATGGCATGAGAAAAGGAGGATGTATTTTCTATCGTAATTGGTTTTTTCATAATCTCCTTAACGTTAGTCATATTGCAAGCACTTCAGAATTATCTTAAAACTTTAATTCTTATTTCTGAATATGAACCTTAGTAAATAATGGATAAAACAGATAGGATTCGAGAGGATTTAAAATTCGAACAAATTGGTAATAAATTTTTTAAACACGAACGAAAAAAAGAATCTAATATGAAATTAAAATTTACGGCGCTAACAATAATGACTTTGGTTTTAGCCATCGGAACAATACCTAGTGCTATTGCAGAAACCACTATCACTCCAATCAATGAGGAGATCAGCATAAAAAAGACTATAATCCCAATGAGCATTCCTGAGGACAATGTTTTTCCATGGGGTTCAGTTAGAGGTCAGGCCTCAGAATTTGCTGAAAGATATCCCGTAATCATTCAAATTTACAAAGGAGAGGACCCTGTTCATTTTGCCCAAGTTGATGTGAAAGGAGATGGCTC
>JAICHE010000213.1 GCA_025922755.1 Nitrososphaeraceae archaeon | reverse complement strand
CTAGATGGCGAAAAATATGGCAAAAATTCAGCCTTGAATTCATCAGAAACTGATTCCTACTCACAAGGCATTGTTCTTAATGCCTCTGAGGTTGGTGACTTTACCAATAAAAGCGAAGAGATAACAGAATGCAACAAACTATCTAAGATTCTAAATGGTGGATTATCAGTCACTCTACAAATCGATAATGACGCCAAAGTTGCAGATATTAAAAAATCAATAGAGAAGACAGCCGAATTGACGAATTCATTCAAACCAGTAAAGGGTATCGCCATCTGTGGTGAATGTGGATTTAAGGACGAGCCATTTACAGATAAATGTCCCAAGTGCAAGTCCCCTTACATAGTCTGAAATTCGTAAATTCAAAACTATCAATGATCGTTTTACAACGATTTTGATCATTATCAGTAATACGATCATCGTCAATTCGAATATGTTGTGTCAATATGAATTTCATAGTAATGGTATTAAAAAAATTGACTAGCAGAAGGGACAAGATCAAAAAATTTCGAGCACATAAGTTATATCCACATAGATTCTAACCACTGCGGGGAGATTATTATTGGATAATTCACAAATAGAAAGTACTATCAATGAGATCCGTAAGCGCAGTGGCGCAGTAACGGCTTTCAATCAAGATAAAATTTCAAATGCCATTTACAAGGCATTAGCAGCCACATCTAAAGCCGATCGTGGACTGGCAGATCAATTAGCTAACAAAGTTGTTCAAAAATTAGTTGAGCAAGGATTTACAAACACAAGAACTCCAAGCGTGGAGGATATTCAAGATATTGTAGAATCCACTCTTATTGACAGTGGCAATAGCGACATTGCAAAAGCATACATCGTTTATCGTCACGAGAGAAGAAAACTAAGGGATGAAAAGATGAAAGTATTAAATGCAAGAGCCTTAGATCCTGTCTCAAAAAAATTCGATTTAAATTGTCTTAGAGTTTTAGCATCTAGATATCTATTCAGAAATGGAAAAAATGAAATCACTGAAACACCCACTCAAATGTTCGAAAGGGTTGCCATTCTGGTAGGGGTGGGAGATATTCTCTATGATTCTCAAATCTTTGAAAAATCAGCAAATCTTACTCAAAATACTGAAGAAGCAAAAAGCTATCTTGAAAAGTTAGATAACTTTGACTATAAATTCAAGATTGGAGATTATTTCCTCAACAAGTATCACTTCAGATCGCTGATAAATCACTACATTACCCTTGCAAACCATGGTCAGATGAAGGTAAGTTTCAAAGAATTACTTACAATGATTGCAGCTAAGAAATTTGATTCATACGCTGAGAGAATCACAGAATACTTTGAGTTGATGACCTCTCAAGACTTTCTTCCAAACTCACCAACAATGATGAATGCAGGTGGCAGATTAGGACAACTTTCTGCATGCTTTGTTCTCGGAATGGAAGATGGAATGGAACAAATCATGAAATCTACATCTGACGCTGCATTAATTTTCAAATCTGGAGGTGGAGTTGGAATTAACTACTCTGATCTTAGAGAAGAAGGAGATATAGTTGCATCAACATCTGGCGTTGCATCAGGACCAGTATCATTCATGAATATCATAAACACTGTCACTGAAGTTGTAAAACAAGGTGGAAAAAGAAGAGGTGCTAACATGGGAATCATTGAAGCTTGGCATCCTGATGTTGAAAAATTCATCACAAATAAAACACAACCTGGAGTTCTAGAAAACTTTAATGTTAGTGTTGGAATTTGGGAAGACTTTTGGCATTCACTTGTAAATACAGCTGATGGCAACTACATGTTACGTAGTCCTCGTGATAAAAAACCAGTCAAAGAAATCAATGCACACCAATTAATTGATTTAATCGCACTTTCTGCATGGAAGAGTGCAGAGCCTGGTTTGATCTTTTTTGATCAAATTAACAAATACAATGTATTTGCAAAAGCAAGACAAGCACCACTAAGAGCTACTAATCCATGTGGTGAACAAAGCCTTTACCCATACGAGTCATGTAACTTGGGTTCAATCAATCTTGCAAATCTTGTTAAAAGAAAAGCAGATGGCGAATACGAATTTGATTGGCAACGATATGAAGAAACAATTCGAAAAACAACAAGATTCCTTGATAATATAATAGACGTGAATCAGTATCCTGTTCCAGAGATAGATATTGCATCAAAAGAATCTCGTAGAATTGGTTTAGGTGTAATGGGAGTTGCAGATCTATTATACAAATTAAAGATTCCATACAACTCCAAAGAAGGTTATGACCTTCAATCAAAACTATCTGAAGCATTGACATACTACTCCATGGAAGAAAGTGTTGCTCTTGCAAAAACTCGTGGAGAATTCCCATTGTGTTCAAAAACAGAATATCCTGAGGGAAAGATTCCAGTAGCTGGTTATTACGAGAAACCAAAAGAGTCTCACTCCTATGAATGGGATGCTTTGATTGAAAAGATCCAAAAACATGGCATTAGAAATGTGTTGACCACAACAGTGGCTCCAACTGGAACATTATCCATGATATCTGATTGTTCAAATGGAATGGAACCAGCATTTGCTCTTGTATTTGAGAAACGAGTTACCGTAGGGAGATTCTTCTACACAAACAAGATTGTAGAACAAGCACTAAAAGAACACGGCTTGTACAATGATGAAATACTGGCAAAAATTGCAGACAACTATGGTTCCTTGAAAGGAATTCCAGAAATTCCAGAGTGGATGCAAAAAGTCTTTGTTACTGCAATGGATATCCACTGGGCTGATCATCTAATGGCACAAGGTGTTTGGCAAAACTGGATT
>JAICHE010000212.1 GCA_025922755.1 Nitrososphaeraceae archaeon | reverse complement strand
TTTACAGAATCCTGGTTTAAAAAAATGGATGTTGAAAATAATAATAGTTTTTCATCAATCGAAAAAATATACAAGCCACTTTTAGAAAACCCCTCTCCTAAAGTAACTGATTTGAATACTTTGGAGCAAGCCCTGCAGAGCGAATTCAAAGACAAGTCCCTTTTTACCCTTTCAGCTTATTATCTGGCCCTGAAGGGATTCTATGATACCTGGATGCAGATGTGGTCCAAGTAACTAGATCATGCCTAATTATTCCAATGAGAGGTCAAAGATATTTCAAAAAATCGTTGATCTTAAGCAAAAACAAAAGGAAAAACTCCAACAAATTAGAAAACAAATGAAACAACTGGAACGACAAAATCTATCCACTTCTGGATTTGCAAAACTTACAAAAAAATCAATAAACCTGATTCAAAAACAAAGGAGAGATAACATCATGATTTTAAAATCAGATTTTAAAACGATTGAGGAATTTAATAAACAGTTAACTGCATTAGAGAAAAAATATCTGAACTTGATTTAGTTTGGTTATTTTCCTAAATTTTTATTCATACCAAAATTTTCATTTACGATGGAACTGTTTCAATCAATCTTTTATTTAAAAAGTTAAAACTAAGAGGCTTTTGTTTTTCAATGGTTTGCCTTTTTGTATTTTTGTCATGGCATGATTGACAAATTGAATATATGATTTTAGTGCCAATATCAATCTCACCTAGTTGTTTATTGCATTTTACACATTTTATAATTTTTTTATCATATAGATTCATGTCTGCTATTCTTAGTACATTTATGATAAATAAGTCCAAATCAATTTTTGAGCTTAATATCATATTTTTTGTTGATTTAAAATAATACAGTCTCAATAAATTCGACTATGAAAAAGTAATCTAATAAAAAATATCAAAAAATAATACAAAATTAGAAAATGCTAAAAATAATGTGGTGGCAAGAAACTATTTCAAAAATGTTTAATTGGATGCCGTATACTCAAAATTATTGACAAAAGTTATCATTAAGGCTGAAGAAAATGGACCGCTAATGGTTGAAGTAGATGGAAAGACCACCATAACGCTGTGTAGGTGTGGGAAATCCAAAACACAACCTAGTTGTGATGGCACTCATGTTAAAGCTGGATTCACCGCAACCTCATCTGAAATCAAGATAGTTGAATAAATTCTCTTTTCAAATTTGAGATTATTTTTTGAAATGGATGAAAAAATTTAATGTTTAATACGTGATACAAAAAATGAGGCCAGGAAGACAATGATTACTCCTCATACAGCAGACGTCTTGCTGTTGGGGTTTCATTTCCTCGGTCTCATGGAAAAATCTCAAAAAAATGAATTTTAATCTTCGATGATCAATTTTATTCACAAAGGATTTATTTTTCACACAAAAACTTGGTTTACCAAAATATTCAAAACTCATGAAACGCATAAAGTTACATGGTAAAAGCTGATCTTAGAGTTTGTACCGACTGCGGCTGCATTTTTAACAGAGAGGTAGGATTGAAACCCATATCTAATTGCCCTGCTTGTGGTTCTGAAAATCGAGAGCCTCTGGAATTATAATTTTTGATTTTATTTTGAATTCAGGATTTGCAGGCTAAAACCATAAGCTAAATTGCTGATAATCAATTAATTTGTTAACGGAAAATTATATGCGATCGGCAATAAAATAGAGTATGCCAAAGAAAGAAAAGAATGAAGATGAAAGAAAAAGACTCGAAAAATGGCGAATTGGCAGAGCAAACTATCCTTAGGACATTTAGGATTTTTCTTTTTAGTAATTGATAAGGATGTTGATTTTTAATTAGAATTAAGACTTGTCTTGGTCATTTTTCTATCTGGATAATTGCTTACAAAATTTGAATTTTCAATAATCATTACCTCCTCATCAAATTTTTTGTTTGGAATTAACATAATTTTGTCACTGTTATCGATCTTTACAATTGTTTTTACCAACCCTATCTGTATTATTTCTCCATGTTTGCCGTTAAATTCTATAGAATTTCCAACATTGAACCGTTTTCCCAATGCGATACTCATTCCAGAAATTGCATTTTGCAATTTATTCAGATAAACAAACGTGAAGAAAAGTAAAATTGCACTAAGAGAGGTTACAACTTCAATTGCAGAGGCAAGTAACTTCAAGGTAATTGCTAAATAAATTGTTTCAATTATTGAAATTATTATAATTATAACACCAGTAGCTTTGTGAGACCCTGAAAGTGTTTTGAATTTAACCCGTTCTACTAATTTGATAATTAAAAATATACATCCGGTAATGATAATGGATATGAATGCGTAAAAGAAATTAGTTTCCACGTAAACATTCGCTTAAAATTAGATAAAATATTATGTTCATCAAACGAGAGAAATTAAAAAACAAAGCTTATTTTAAACTGAGTAGCTTAAAACCTGATATTATTTTGATCAAATAAATTAAAAATATGCCCTGTTACCGACCTGAATGCCATCTTAATTCTCCTTGTAGATATTGTGGAGGAAAGAGAAAGGGTGTTGATATTTCTCATAGGAAAAATATTGAGGGATCTTCTGAATGATAGGTTTGAAGGTTATCTTCAAAAATATCAATAAATCACTTTATTTTCAACATGTTAGCTGATAAATCAATAATAGAAAAAGTCACTAAGAATATGTGTGAAACCAACCTTTCTACTTGTTACATGTGATGTGAAAAAAAATAAGGATGTTGCCAAGCAGATTAAAAAAAACCAAGGGGTTAAAGAAGCGCTTCCAGTATTTGGAACCTACGATTGTATTGTAAAAACAGATGATAT
>JAICHE010000211.1 GCA_025922755.1 Nitrososphaeraceae archaeon | reverse complement strand
CTAGTGTTCCTTGTACAAGAGGAATTGTTTGGGATGCAATCACAGCACCTCTATTATTTGTGCTGGAATACATTTTGTTTCCATGCAAATGAAAAGAATGTATTTGCTCCCCTAAATTTATCACATGGAATTGAACTGTTTCACCAACTTTTGCGTAGTGGACGGGTATTGTTTTATTGAATTGCTCAACAACACCATCAATACCTTTTTCTTTGAAAATTTCTTCTAACGCTTTTTCGCCACCTGGAACTCCTTTACCGTTCATTAGGTAAAATGGGACAGGACCTTTGCTTTTTCTTTCCACATCATGACCTATTTCTGACATTACAATTACAATGTCTCTATCAATGTATGTTTTAGGAGGATCTCGTTCAATTATGATTGAACCATAAAGACCTTGCAAGATGTGATCTTTTATCCCAAGACCTTCAGATGCAGCATGATCATGGAAAAATGTAGTTCCTGATGTGTTGACATTGTATTCATATGTCCATTCTCCTCCAGGTGGAATCATAGATCCTGCTCCCACGCCAGTTATTGTGTTGATAGGAGATCCGTCATGTTTTGGATCATAATCTCCCATATGGGCATGAAAACTATGAGTGAGATTGTGATTATTTATCACTCTAACACGCAATAATTCTCCTTCTTGAGCCCTCAGAGTAGGTGCAGGTATAGTTCCATTGAAGGTCCATGCATGCCAAACAGCAGTAGGTGATACCTCAAAGTCAGTAGCCTCTATTACTAGGGTGTATTCTCGGACTTTTTGCTCTTCAGCCTCAGCTACAGGCGGGATAATTTGTTGTGCTTCTTGTACTTGTGAATCTAAATCTGGTAAAAATTGACTATTTCCAGTTGTCATTACTGCAAAAATTGCAATTACAATAGGAATGGCAATTAATCCATATTTCATCTCCATGCAGGGTAAAAAATTTTTTCGCCAATTAAATCTGAGTTATTTTCTTATTGTTAGTAATTATAGATGGATTCTTATTGCATTAAAAAAGAATTTTTTATAATAATTAAATTCTAACCAACATATTCATACACTTTGTAAATTTCGCCAGTTAATCTAGATCGAAATTTCCATTCATTTTTCTCCCAAACAGCCTCTCTAAATAATTTTTGAGTTGAGGGGTGAATTCTTTGATAAACATCTTGACCAATTAAAATTTGATTAGGTTTTGCCATTGCTTGAATTTTTGCTGCAATATTCATTGCAGGTCCCATTAAATCTACATGAGACGATGTTTCGTTTGCACCATACCTAACAACAATACTCTGCCCGTAATCAACTCCAATTTTTACCATTAAATCTGGATAATCATATTGATTAAGAATAGGATTAATTCCTTTTTCAATTACTGTTATCATTGATTTGGCGCAATTAACTGCATTGTCTGATGCCAATAAAGTGTTATCTGTGGCATTAAAGTAACCAATTACAGCATCACCTACAAACTTCAATACAAGACCTTTATGCAGGCGAATGACTGATGCCATTTCTTGAGAAAATGAACTAACTATGGTTGCAAGTTTTTCGGCAGGTAACTCAAGAGTCATAGTAGTAGATCCCACCAAGTCAACATACAAAACCACCATGTTGATTTTTTTGAAAACATGTTCTCTTAGGAATTTTTCAGAGTCATCAATTACTCCAGTATACTCATATCCTTTTTTCAAAGCACCCCAAACTCTTTTTTGAGTTTCCATAATCATGGTCTCTGAATCCATAACAGTTTCACCTCTTTTGGCCAATATTATATCGACTACGTCTGGGGATTTTTTTTCGGATTCTGATTTATCGGAAGACATCTTTGACTCTGTAATATGAGGGACTTTTGAACCTATTCTAGTGGAAAATCAACGCCGCACGCTGGGCATTTCCCTCGATTTCCTGCATATTTTTCATGGAAATAGACTACGATTTTAGCATAACAGATATTGCAAGTAATATCATCATTTGGCATTCATATTTTGTTACATTTTTCTAATTAATATCATTTTCATAGTGTAAGGTTTAAGGGCATGAAAAAATCGATATTTTTGTGCGTCTTGGCGTTAGATCACCAAATGAATTTATTCAGAATATCAATTCAAAAAATGAAGAAATTCAAAATTTATTTCTTGAAAAAATAACTGAAATTACATCTCCAGTATCTATCAAAGTAATGTTAGGGGATGCAACAATTGCGGAACAGAAAACTTTTGATCCAGAAGCAGTAAGACGTTATTATGAAAAAATAACAAAAAAACTAAACGATTGGACAATGCAGGAAGTATCTATATCACATAATGAAGACCTTCGAAGGATTTTTACCAAATTTGAAATACAAGAAGGTAATTATCTAATATCAGGACATCTTTCTGTACAATATCACGTACTACTTTTTTACAAACCTGATCAAAGAGTAGTTGAATGCCAAAAAGAACTTGCAAGAATTATCGACATAACCAAAAATAAAGAACAAGAACTGTCAGATAATCATGATCAGCTTGTCTTAGACAAATTAAAGGAAAAAGGATACAAAGATTTTGATCATCAAAAATTATTTGAGATTTTTTTTGAAAATGATCAGTTAAGAGAGGAAATTGTAAAAGAAATTGAAGAAAAATCTGATGTAGATTTTCAAGAACTGCAAAAAAGAAAAAAAGACATGATTAAAGAGCTAGATGATTTACTTGTTGAAACATACCAAACTAGTCCTGCATTAATTGATGATGCTAAATTGATCACTGGTGAAGAAGGTTGTTTATGTACTCTAGACATAGAATTCATCAAAGATGGAATCAAAGAAGGATTGTTTG
>JAICHE010000210.1 GCA_025922755.1 Nitrososphaeraceae archaeon | reverse complement strand
GGCATTGGCAGTGTCATTTACAATACCATTTTTTTGTAACTCTTTTGTGGTTTCATTGATGTCTCTAACTGTGTCTCTAATAGCAAACGAACTTTCACGTATTGCAATTGCTATTTCGGTAATGGTGCCAGTTTGACGTAGAGTCTTCATGGTTTCTCTAATTCGCCATGCATGCTCTCTAATGTTCTTTGAAACATTTTGAATGGCATCCACTGTTTGAGCGACAGTAATTTGCTCTGGTTT
This sequence comes from Nitrososphaeraceae archaeon, assembly GCA_025922755.1. Lineage (GTDB taxonomy): Archaea > Thermoproteota > Nitrososphaeria > Nitrososphaerales > Nitrosopumilaceae > Nitrosomaritimum. The sequence goes on along the minus strand of JAICHE010000210.1, from coordinate 2,567 downwards.
GTTTTCATTCCATGATGGAATTGAATTGAATTCTTTCATGACTCACTTTCGCAAAAATTGTTAATAATACTCGCGACTCAATTATTCATATAATTCATCCATTTTTTCAAAAAAGTAATTTTCAATATGTTTTTTCACTAGAAGGATTAAAAAATAATTTCAAAGTTTGAGAGTTCCTTCGACTAGTGCTTTTTTCACAATTGAGATATACTCTTCAACTGTACACTTCCTTAAAGATTCAGGCATTTCGGAAGGATCAAACTTTTCAATCATTTTAGCCTTCTTTCTGACCACAAATCTTACAGGTCGAGGTACATTTTCGCTGTATTTTTTATTTACATATGTGATTATTTCACTAATTTTTTCATTATCCATTAATTAAATAAATTCAAAAATTGAATTAAATCTATCTTAGGAATTATCTGCTTAGTTTGGATTTTGGTGGTTTGTAAATAATCGAAGAATAGGAAATTAAATATTCGTGCGTCTATCACAGACATGCAATTCCAATGGATGAAAATGCAGTCAACAACCATTATGGCATAAGTGGTATTTTAAAATCAATTTTAGATGGACTGGAATCCTCAGGAAAAGATCTGAATTCTTTAACGCCTGGGGATCTGGCACCTATTGACGAATTTCATACAAGAGGAAAAGAGTCTACAATTGAAATTGCCAAATTGGCAGAAATTCAGCCTGATCAAAGCATACTTGATGTGGGATGTGGGCTTGGAGGTTCAGCTCGATACATTGCTGATCAATTTGGGTGTTCTATAATGGGCCTTGATTTAACAAAGGAATACATCGATGTGGCAAAAAAATTGACTGAATTTGTTGGATTAACCGATAAAATATCATTCAAACAGGGAAGTGCATTAGAACTACCATTTCCTTCTGGTCATTTTGATATTGTATGGACTGAGCATACTCAAATGAATATTTCCAACAAGGAGAGATTTTACGGGGAATTGAGTAGAGTTCTAAAGCCCAAAGGGAGATTAGTCTTTCATGATATTTTTGCTGGTGATGCGGTTGAGCCTTATTTTCCTGCACCGTGGGCAGAGCACGAATCACTAAGCTCACTTTGTACACAAGAACAAGCAAAAACATCAATACAAAACTCAAATCTTACGATCGAAAAATGGGTTGATAAAAGCAGTTTATCTCTTCCATTTTTCAAAGAAATGTTACAAAAAATTGAACAAGTAGGACCTCCTCCTCTTGGATTACATTTGTTAATGGGTAAAACTGCTAAAACTAAATTAATAAACCAAGTTAGAAATCTTGAAGAAAATAGAATTTCTGTTGTTCAAGGATCTGCTCTTAAGAACTGAGCACATATTTTGTTTATGTCTGAAAGTAAGAAAATTTCAAAATCGAATTGTGAGGTAGAACCTTTTGTTAGGTATCCTAAACAAATAAGATATGGAATGATCGAAACACTGTATTGTCGGTCAAGATAAAATGCTCTCATATTCTTGTTGCAAAACAAAGTGAGGCTTTGGCGATTTTGGCACGTATAAAGGCAGGAGAAAAATTCGGCAAGCTTGCAAAAGATCTCTCTACAGACTCTGGAAGTGCAAAAAGAGATGGGAATTTGGGTTATTTTACAAGAGGAAAAATGGTAAAATCCTTTGAAGATGCAGCCTTCAAATTACAAGTTGGTGAAATTTCTGAACCTGTAAAATCTGAATATGGTTATCATATAATCAAAAGACTAGGATGAATCATGGTTCTTACCGACAAAACTCTTGAAGATATTTTGAGTTATCTAGACAATTCAATTGAAAAATTGGCCAAGGACACAATTAGTAACACTGAATTTCACTTGGAAGGAATTAATCTAAAACAATTTTTGGATGCTCAATATGAAATTCGGTTGGATAATTTACTTCAACGAAACAATAGCAATATACATCATTTAGAGTCTAAACTGAAAAACAAAATTATTCAAAGAAAACAAAAATTACTAGAAGAAGTGTACAAAAAATTTAAGATTTAAAGAAAGGCATCCAGTCCTGTCTTTTTGGTATTGTTCTTTAATGTCTGTGTCATTTTCTCTCCCATGGATTTGGCTGCAGTCATTTTCCTTTTTCCAATCCAATAATATCGCTCATCTATAGTGTCTTTTGCCATAAGAACAATTAGTTTTCCTGTGTCTTTTCTTCCTGTCCTGCCTCTTCTTTGAATGAATCGGATTGAGCTAGGGATGTTGTCATAGAAAATCACCTGATTTACTTCAGAAATATCAAGTCCTTCTTCTCCTACTCGTGTGGCAATGAGTATGTTAAATTCACCGTCACGGAATTTTTGAACCGTTTCAATCTGTTTCTTTTGTTTTAGTCCTGTTTCTCCTGCTTTCCCAATTAAAATTCCTGCTGATAATCCCATATCAATTAATTTTTTGTAGATAACGTCTACTGAATCTCGATAGCTAGAAAAAACCAAAACTTTGCCAGAAGTTGTTTTTAGGATCTCTTCAAGTTTTTGGATTTTGGGATGCTCTATTCCCTTTAACTGTGCACTTTTGGCAAGGTGTATCGCTCTTGTAAAATTTGGGTCCACTT
>JAICHE010000209.1 GCA_025922755.1 Nitrososphaeraceae archaeon | reverse complement strand
TCTAAAAGATATGAAGCCCTTCCAATAGAACTAGGAAAAAATTAAAAAGATTTTTTGATATAGATTTTTTAGTAGAATCTTTGTTTGTATTTTATTGTCTGATGATCCTGAGATTGAAAAAATTAAACAGAGAAAACTAGAGGAGATGCTAAGGCAGCAAAATCAGCCACAAATTGAGCCTGGAATCGTTGATTTAGATGGTTCTAATTTTGATAAAGTTGTCTCTGCTGAAAATCCTACGCTAGTTGATTTTTGGGCAGAATGGTGTGGGCCATGTAAGATGATGCATCCAGTCTTTGAGAGTTTATCCAAAAAATATCCAAAGGTAAAATTTGCAAGAGTGAATGTAGATATGAACCAAAACATTGCAATGAAGTTTGGAGTTCAGTCAATTCCTACCTTTATCATGTTCAGATCAGGACAAATAGTAGATAAAATGATGGGTGCTGTGGGCGCACCAGGAATTCACATGATTTGCAAAAAACATTCAAGCTAACAAATAGATCTTGATATCAAAAATTACAATTGTGAAAAGATTCCAAACCTAATATGCATAGGCTGCATCTTTTTTTCTTTGAATCTCTACGATTTCATTTAACACTTCAGTTTCTTCTGGATTTAATTTGTGTCCAAATTTTCTAAGAAGTTGTTTTGCCTCATGTGATGGAGGAAACGTGTAAAAAACATCCTCTTCAAAAATTTGTCTTCCAATTGTAACATCTTGAATCGAGCATGCTACTTCTTGGCCTTTTTTTGCAGAGGTTACAGTTTTTCCCTCATGTTGTAATTGATGGACTTTTCCAATACTTTTTCCCTCTTTGTTCATAATCGGTACTTTGTGTCGAAGCTCACCTACATCAACTCTAATTCCAAACACTGCAGGGTTGTTGTTTCGAAAAGAATATCCTTTTAGAAACGTGAATTTAGAAATCGGTGTGAACTCTGCAAAAATTGCATCTTCCTCATGAGCAGTATCCTCTTCAACCCATGCATTGTAATTGTCAATTAAACTGTAAATGACTTTGTCTTCAAAGATGCGAATATAATTATTTTCTGACTCTTCTTTTGCATCAGGTAAAATTTTTACGTTAAACGCAAGAATTACACCTAAATGTCGATCGTTTTCTTTTATTGCCTTTGATTCCATTATGTCTCGGCGATTGACTGGTCCAATGTCAGCCTTGGCAACTGGTACCTGAGAGCGTCTTAGCATTTCCACTATAGCCTCAAGGGAGCCTATAGTATCACATTTTAGAATAATGCCATTAGTTTCAGTATCAATAAAGACAGATTTCATTTCAGATTCAATTAATTTGGTATATTTTTTCACATCGGATTCATTTGAGGCAACATAAAGAGTACTTCCTGGCAAAACATCCACCAAATCAGGTGATGCAATTTTTAATCCAGCAGCTGCATCTACTTTTTCTACTGGTTTGAATTTATCGCGTGGATCTCTCATTTCATCAAGGGGTTTTGGTAAAAGAATAGCTTTTGGTTTTGTTACTATAACTGAATCACGTCTTGCAACAACAATGCTGTCGCTTTTGCTAATACTGCCATCAATTAAGATAATGTTGGCAGTTTGTCCTAGTCCAACCTCCTCATTTACCTCAAGAACTATTCCTCTTGGATCTTTTTGTTCTTGATTAAGTCGTTTTTGAAGATACTGTTGCGTTAATCCAATTAAAACTGCAAGAAGTTCTGGAATTCCAACTCCGGATCTTGCCGAAATAGGTACAATTGCAATCTCAGATTTAAAGTCCTTGACACGATAGAAAGCTTCAGACTGATATCCCAAAATAGACAGAGTTCCTACTACATCGTAGATTTTTTGGTCCAAATCATTTTGAATGGATTGATCCTGTTCTTTTATTGCCTTTGAGATAAATGGCGTTTCAGATTTTCTCCAACCAGATAATTGATCACATTTGTTTAATGCAACAACAAATGGGACTTTTCTACTTTGTAAAATCTTCAAGCTTTCATTTGTTTGAGGTTGAAAACCTCGGTTTACATCAACAACCAAAATTGCAATATCAGCTGCAGAACCACCTCTCGCTCTAAGATTGGTAAACACCTCATGTCCGGGTGTATCTATAACTAAAATTCCCGGAACTTTTGATTCAGACTCTTCAAGTTTTTTGTATAAGGGACCACATGTTTCTTTGATAGTTTCAGTTGGAAGAAAACTTGCTCCAATATGTTGTGTGATTCCCCCTGCTTCTCTTCCCTGAACCCCAGTTCCTCTAATTCTATCTAGTAGAGATGTTTTTCCAGAGTCTACGTGACCTAAAACTGCCACAATGGGCTGACGAATTTGCAAAACAGATCACTCAAATGCTACCCTCGATTCATGGTCAAAACTTTCTTGGGAGTCAGATGCGTGAATGATGTTATCAGTAAATCCCAGTCCAAAATCTCCGCGAATTGATCCTGGTGCTGCCTCAAAGGATTTTGTGGCGCCAATCATAATTCTTGTAGTTGCTATAGCGTTGTTTCCCTCAATAATCGCTGCAACTACAGGACCAGATGTGATAAATGATGTTAGTTCTCCAAAAAATGGCTTGTCCTTGTGAACGCCATAGAAATTTTCTGCCTGTTCTTTTTTAAATGTAAATAATTTTAGCTTGACAAGTTTGAATCCCTTTCTCTCAAATCTTGCAATTACTTCACCAGTGAGGTTTCTAGCTACGGCGTCTGGTTTTACAATAAAAAGAGATTGTTCAGTCAACGTTTCTTTTGTTTAATTCCGCCTTTGACGTATTTTTTAGTCCACTTTAGCTTTCTTGGATCGCGTTTTAGCTCAAGTGCATTTTTCTT
>JAICHE010000208.1 GCA_025922755.1 Nitrososphaeraceae archaeon | reverse complement strand
TAAAGGGCTTAGGCATGATGTTCTAGCTTATGCCTATGGCTTTCCTGTAAAATCCACCTTAGGCTCAGGAGAAATCCCCCACTACTTTCAAGAAGATTACAACAAGATAATAGAATACTCTGAGCGCGAATTTATCTATCCGGAATTATACCAGAAGATAATCAATGAGGGAACCATTTCAAAAAAGCAGCTTTTAGAATCCATAAAACATTATGAGGAATTACAGGGGCAATCCCAAAACCAGACATCCTAGTTTTTGTTCTGATAAATCGTCCATCGATATTAAATAGAAATTTTGTAAGAATCATCTACCTAGCACGACATGGTATTGGATTTGTGATACCACATCTAATACCATGATTTTTTAATTATCAAAATGAAAATTCACTGATAAATTATAAGTGTCCCTTATATGTCTCAAAAAATTGTTACAATTAAGGAATCAAGCCCTTCTCACTATTGCCCGATACCTGATTAGGTTTGATCTCCTTTTCAGTTTTTTACTATCTGATCGAAAAAGATGTTAAAAGAATCTAGTTTGTGAAAAACAATTACACTAAAAACTCAAATCATAATGAAATTTTAGAAATTTCACATGAAAGAAGATGCTCAGCATAAAGAAGAGGAAGAAAGACCAGAATGGGCATGGCTAATGAAAAGAATGACTAAGGAAACCTAAAACTATTCAAGTTTCTTGAATTGATCTTTTGTCATTCCAAGGATTACTTTTTCTCCAACACCCCAGATTTCAGATTTTGAAAGGATTTTAGAATGAGTAATTCCATCTGCAATTTCAATGGATTCAATTTCTTTGGTATCAGGGTGTCTGTGAATACGTTTTACCTTGCCAATTTTTCTCCTATCAGTATCAATGACTGGTATTCCCACTCTAATCGGAGGCCTGCTAAGGAGAAGTGTTTTTTCTGTAAATTTATCAACGTAGTCCTCTGCAAGGAAATAATCCCGTCTGAATCCTTGATGGATAGTTACACCGCATACACAAAGGGTACTTGGATTAATGTGGATATGCTTTACCTTGCCATACTCTATACCTTCTCTATCAATTACCTTTTTTCCGATAAAAGAGTCTGCAGGTATCATATTTGATGGGGCTTCTTCAAGTTTTACTGACATGGTATGTTCTGTAGAGATTTGCTTATCTTACCAAATATCAGAATTTTCTATCAATGGGGTTAAATTACTTGACAGATTTATTCCTGCGTGGAAATTAAGGATGGTCCATTTAGGGGAGCTTTGATAACAAAGGGAAGAGTTAGCGGCAAAGAGCACCAAGTAATGCTAAGAGGTGTAAAGCATAATGAAAAAATCTATTTCTCAAGACACAGACCCGATAGCGACTGGTTTCAAAATGCCATTGCAAATTCCACAGTTAAAGTAATTTATGATAATTCTACTTTTGTAGGATCTGCCAAAATTGTTAATGACGATGCACTAAATCAGAAAATATCACATCTGAAATACCCTGGTGAAAAAAGGGCCGAAGAAAAACGGGTTTCAATCGAAATTACATTACATGAACAACTGTAGTCAACCCTCTTCGGTCAATCTCTACATTGTTCTCCATTTCACTGATTGTTACAGTAAAGGAAATTACATCCCGCTGCTTTGCATTTTCCGCATGAAGTTTGAGATGAATGTCCATCAAATCAAATTCTTCTTCAGGCAAATTTGCCTCATCTAAAAAGGCCTCACATGTAGACTCTATTCTAAAGCGATCATTTTTGAAATGATATCCAAGTTTTGTTTTGCGGTCATTTCTTCCTGCAGCTTTAACATTTACATCAATAATTCCAGGTTTTGCCTTAGTGTAACTAGAGTTGCCATTTACAAACACTCCAATTTGAAATGGTTTGCCAGCAGTTGACTCCGCCATTTTTTGAATACCGTCATTCATTACAACATCTACTGCTTGTATTGTCTGGGAAACTTTGGCAATCCAGTCATTTGTTCTTTTAATGGTAGATTCAATTCCTGCCCTTCTACGTTTATCTTCATCTTCAGGGAGTTGATAGTAATCAACCCATGCATGATAATCTTTTGAAATGTCTTTTATGAAATCCATGCAGGTTATCTTGTAATCATTGACGTTGTCTGTCCTCAAAGATGCATCATCAGTGCGAAGACCATCATAATCCATAGGCATTGCCATTACACATGATAATTCAACCATCTAAAAAAACCAATCCTGTGAGATTAATCATTATAATGGGATTGAGGAAAATGAAAACATGATATTTTCTGAGATTGTATCAGACCTTCAGGAGCAATTAAAGCGAGATCTGGCTCAAATCAGATTCTTGCTAAAGAAGAATCCTGCTATTGGGTATTCAAAAATAGTGGAGATTGGAAAAAAAGTTGGAAGAAAATACAACATCAATTTAGTGGTCAATTTTCCAAAAGAAGGAAGAATTGAAGAATATGACATGTATGGAAAAAGGGATTTGAGCCTAATTATAGACTATGAGAAAAAAAGATTCCCAATAGACAGGAGCATAATAAAAGAAAAGGCAAAAGAGATTCTAGAGGACATTCAAATTGAAGATGCGTACATGTATGAGGACAAAGAAGGAGTACGAGTTTTTACCAAAGATTGGAAAATAGATATCCTTCCACATTCTGTTCACATCTGGACAGAGTTTGATGAAAAGGTAACAAAATTTTGTGATTGGTTGCTTGAAAACGTATATGAAATGAAAAAGCAAAACTAGTTGATATTTTCTAGTTTTTCTAGCAATCCATGAGCCTCATAGTTTTCTGGCTCTATCTGAATAATTCTTTTGCAGCATTCTATTGCTTCATCCTTTTGT
>JAICHE010000207.1 GCA_025922755.1 Nitrososphaeraceae archaeon | reverse complement strand
GAATATCTGAGGGGAAGTTGCTCCGAGTACGAGAGGAACAGAGCAGCGTGGCCACTGGTTTACCGGTTGTCTGATAAGGCAGGCCGGGCAGCTAAGCCGTTTGGGCTAAGTGCTGAAAGCATCTAAGCACGAATCCCATCCCGAGACAAGATATTCTTTCGCAAGATGAAGGTCGGCAGCAGAAGACTGCGTTGATAGGAAGGTGGTGTAGATCACAAGCTTCGGCGAGTGAAGAGCCAGCCTTTACTAATAGACCAACACATCGGTTCAGCCACTTACATAGAGACTATGCGCGATGAATTCATTTTACAATTCATTAAGTGAATGCAAATACACGACTGCACGATGAATTATTTTTAATTCCACCTAGCGAAAGCTATACACGACTAAATTTTTCAACACTTGATTTTAATTTGATATCTAATACCAACTTTGAAATATCATAAATTTTCTGAAGAACTTGTGACTATTGCATACGTTTTACTCAAAACAGATTTGGGTTCAGAAGAAAATGTGATAGAGGAATTAAAAAAACTCGAACAAATAAAACGAGTTGAAAGAACCTTTGGCGATTATGATATGGTAGTAAAAATGGAAGCCGAACATATTGAAAAAATACGCGAAGTCATTGCTTGGAATATTCAAAAAATGGCCAAAGTAAGAGCTACTCGAACATTAGTTAAAAAAGAAGAAAATTAATCAACACGCCTTATTTTGTTTTCCTATTTTCATTACTGAATGATTATTCTTCAAACTCTATGTCGTTTTGAAGTTCATCGGGAAGACCAATCCACCATTCATTTTTCTGAACATCTGACATTTCTCAAGAAAAACAGATCTAAAGTTGTTAATAGATCTGTTGGTTATTTCTGTAAAGTTGTAACATAAGAAAATATGACAAAAATCAGTCTTTTTTGTAATTGATTTTTTCATTATCTGTCTCGGTATTTTTTATTTTGATTATTATTGTATCACTAATTTTGTTGAAAATTCTTTGTCTTTTTTGATTAGTGAAAATCAATCCCAGAATCATGTCTATGGGCAACAAAAATGATTTTCCAAAACTGCTTATCACAACTCCTGTAAAAGAAGGGGTTTTTCCCTCCAAATCAACTATTTTCAAATGAGCTATTTTTTTTCCAATTGATTGGCCTGTTTTGTATTCTAAAATAATCCAATATCCGAAAAATACTAGGCTGGTAGGAAGGTAGCTTGTTGCCTCTGAGAAAATCATATCTTCACTCCATTCTAAACTATAGGTTCCATAAATTAATGCAAATATCATTGTTGAAACCGATGATATTATTAGAAAATCAATTAACCAAGCGATAAATCTGTCAGACCATTTTGCAATTACTAGTTCAGTAGAAACATCATAGTTGGAATCAGGCATGCTTTCTTTTCCCTCTCAAACTAATAAAATATACTGCTTTTTGTTTTGATTTTATCCCTAGAAATTAATAGGCTTGTATCTAAAACAATTTGAAAATCTTTTTGGTTACCATTAATCCCCTTGATGTTATTCTTTGGACTCTTCGTCGAAATGAGAAAGACGTTGTAAATCTTTATGATTCGCTCTCACCAGTTATGCAGATTGCAACAGGTGGCTCTATGCTTAATTTTGGATATTGGAACGAAAACACTTCCGAACCAATTATTGCTCAAAAAAATCTTTGTGACATTTTTGGCGAGATAGCCGAACTTGAAAAAGCTGAATCTGCTTTAGATGTTGGAAGCGGACTTTCTGCCCCTGCTCTTTTTTGGAGAGATCAATATCGGAAACTAAAATTATTCTGCATAAACATCAATTACAATCAACTCCAATTCTCAGGCCCTCAAAGAAATTTGGAATTTTTTAATTCTACATCAACTGCTTTGCCCTTTTCTAGCAATTCTGTTGACCGCGTCTTGGCTTTGGAATCTTCTCAACACTTCAAACCCTTTGAAAATTTCATATCTGAATCAAAGAGAATTTTAAAAAAATCGGGATTTCTTGTTCTGGCACTTCCTGTAGTGCTTTCTGAGACTTCAATTAGAAATCTAGGAATTCTAAAATTTACCTGGTCATCTGAGCATTATAATTTGAATGTGGTAAAGGACTTGATTTCTTCTTGTGGCTTTACCATAACTGACGAAAAACTCATTGGGAAACACGTCTATGATCCATTGGCCAATTACTATGTCAGCAATAGAGCAAACCTTCAGCATTCTATAAAGGAAAAGTATCCTGATTTTGTAGAAAAAATTCTTAATAAATCAATCCTAAAAATGAAAAAGGCATCTGAAGACAAAATAATCGATTATGTGATTCTAAAGTGCAAGTTGTAAAAATTATGCCTTTGAGGGCCTGTAATTATATGTTGTAATTTTGACAAAGTTTTTATTTTTGAGATTTTGATTTTTCCTGATTGTCAGAACAAAATGAATCTATGAATCAACTGTATAATGAAAAATGCAAGATTCTCCTAAAAGAGCCAGAAATTAGATTTGCAGGAATTATCAACAAAGAAGGGCAACTTGTTTTGGGGGGTTTTAAAGAAGGAATTGTTCCCTATGAAAATGACGAAACAAAACTTCAGGCGTTTTACAACTTTGTCTCCAAGGCTTCCATAAGAAAAGAGTTTGATGAAAGCCTAGGACCAATAAACTATATTGCAGCCAGGCGTGATAAGGCAGTATTAGTCAGTTTTCCATTTCCAATATCGCAAATCGCTCTTTTGATTTCTGCAGAACCAAACATCGACATTGAAAATCTTGCAAAAAAAGTAGTAGAGATTTTCACCAATGTAAAATAATCTTCAAAATTCTTTTTCTTGGAATGGTTTTAATCT
>JAICHE010000206.1 GCA_025922755.1 Nitrososphaeraceae archaeon | reverse complement strand
TATTCAGCATTTAGCAGATCTAGGACTAATCGTAACATCTAGCAAACCCTCAACCCAACTTCAAGTAGTAGTCACAGGAGAAGAATTGGTGCGACGTGGAACAACACATACAATCAATGTTCTGGTAACTGATGGATACTTGCCAATTGAGGGGGCCAAAGTTACACTTACAATTGAAGATTATGGAGAAGACATTATCCGAGAATTTGATGGACTAACTGATCAGAACGGAAACTTTGTTTTTTCATGGGAAATTCCAAAAAGTTTTGATGACTATGAAACATTATTGGCCTACATTTCAGTTTCAGGTAATGGCTCCTCACAAACCCATCTGTGGAAATTTCAAATTTACTGTCTTCCAGGAACCGCTAACTGTAAAATTGATGGAAACTAGTCAAGTTTTTCTTCTCTTTTTTTAGCTCCACACTTTGTGCAAAATCTATCTCCCTCATAAATTACATGACCACATTTTCCACAGTAACTAATGGCTTCATGTTCTGACTCATCATCTATCCGAATGAACTTGTCCCAATTTCTTGGCTCATAGAACCTTTCATTTTTTGATTCTTTGTCACTCATCAAGTCATAACTGTTCTTCTCTGAACTTAAGTCTTAGTAGATTTTAAACAAACTTTTCATACAATGCTCCAAGCATTGAGTTTATTTTCTCTACCTCGTGGTCACCCCAAGAATCAGATTTTATCCGAATGTGGATGTTATTATCCTCAAGATTTTTTACAATTTTGGGATACATCATTCCTATGAAAAAGGACTTTTGATCTAAATTCATTTGAGTTGCCTTGTGTTGGAAATAACTGATCCATTCTTGTTCTGTGTCTTGAAATGTCTCTAAAACTATAGATTGAATTTTTTCTTCAAGATCTTTTTCCATTGTACAAAATATTATTTATGTAGAAAATAAAGTATTGTAAAAACTTGATTAATTCAAGCTACACTTTGCACAAATTTTAGATTCACTGTTTCTTGTACAACCTTTTGTCTGATATCTAAAATTTCTTCAATTCAGTCTGGATCGTCTTGTTCCGTATCTCTTCCGCATTTAGGGCAGACTCTTTGGTTTTGAAAAATCTCTTTACCGCAATTTCTACATGATTGTGGTTTCATAACAATCTTAGGCGTTTTTTAGACTTAAACCTTGAGAGTTTTTCTGAGTCTTTTTGTCATAGTACTCCATGATAAAATGAAATACAATTAATTTTGCAAATACTATAGTCGAAATCAAGGCCAGAATGAACTCTCCCAAGTATAACAGATAACCTGTTACGCCTATGGCAGTCATAATTTCAATTCCTGTACAGGTAAAAAGAAACAGAATTTTGCGGTTCATGTGTGGTAATAGAAGATGATTGCTTTTTACTATTGTCAAAATAACTTTTTAATTTCCAATCATATTACATACATTGTTTGAAGACCATTGTACTAGTAGCTATAGCAATTATTTGTGCAGTGGGAATCTTGACTGCCGTCTTTTTTTTGGGTTCAAGGTATCAACAGGAGCTCTTCGAAGAATATGTGGAAGAATCACAATCACCCAGAAAATCTTCTCAAATAAATCCTAATTTACCTACGTTTGAGGTACCATAAATTAAAATAATTTTTTAAAATATACAAAATACACAAAATGACCATTTCTTGTGATCACCCAAACAAAAAGCCGGTCGATGTTATTGGAATTGAGATAATGCTGTGCGATGAATGTGCCAAAAAGATCAAAGAATCAAGCACATGATATCATTACCTTTTGGGAGTTGTGGTTTGATAGATTCTTGTGAAACTTGGCATGTGCCTCTTGTTGAAATGTCAATTCACATCTATAGCATTTCCACATGGTAATGTTTGTCATGATTATAATTACAACATTTTCTATTTAAAGAGCACGAACGATTTGTCTGTGTTGATTATGTCCCCAAACCCTTTTCAAAGTATGCCCAAAGAGACACTAGAGTTGCGATTCCTCCCAGAATAAATGCTACTGGACCTAACATGTATTGATTTTTCAAGATTTCAATTTTAATTATAATTCCAGATACTTTTTGACAAATCAAACAAAGAGTTTCAGATCTTTTTAGGGTTCTTTACATTTGAGACAAAATTTCAGGCGTCAAAGTTTACAAGGATAATTTTGTAACATATTTCATATGAATAAAACAACCATTGGAGTTTACTGTGATAAAAAAATCTATTCGATTATTCTTAATGAACCAAATGCTATTCAAATTAAAAGAGTAGAGGAACATGAAGGGCGACTGCGACACTTTAGGTTCATCAAATATCTGAAATCAATCGACTTTGATCTGTGCATTATTGTGCAAAATGACGAATCTATACCAATAATTAACTATCTTAGGCGTGAGGGTAAAAGACAATACCTTGCAATAGAGTTCTCCCCTATTCCTGAACAAGCAAATTACCGTGAAAATCCTGACTTGCCTACAATCATGAGGAAATTAGCTTACAAACGAAAGCTTGAAGGTATAGAATTTACCCCTGAACAGAAAAAACTTCAAGCTGAAATCGAGCAATTAGGTGATGGAAATGAGGCAATACATATGCGAACTTTGAATGGCTTTGTACTTGCTTTCATGGCAGCAGCACACGGAATTTTTAGTCTAGAATAATTCTTTAAGAATGTCTTCCATTTTTTTACAATTGTAATGGTAACATACTTTATCACTAATTTTTAATTAATCCTTTAAATGATTTTGAAATTTTTTATTCTCGATAGAACTCACAAACACATTCAGGATTGCCACAATAGGGACATTTACAATGACAATGAGGACGTGTAATGTGACATTGTGAGCATATCTGTTCAT
>JAICHE010000205.1 GCA_025922755.1 Nitrososphaeraceae archaeon | reverse complement strand
CCACAATTTGAGCCCTCAGGTGTTTCGCTTGGGCAAATTCTTCCAAAGTGAGTAGCATGAAGATCTCTTGCTTCAAAGTTTGGTTGTGTTCTACTAAGTGGGGATTGAATCCTTCTAAGATGACTAATTGTTGAAAGATAGTTTGTTCTGTCTAGAAGTTGCGTAACTCCAACTCTACCTCTACCCCAGTTTCCTGTGGCAATAGCATTGTTTAATTTATCACTAATAATTCCCGGGCGTATTGCAGCAGCAACTGCATTAATTCCTCTTTTTTGTCCGGATCTTTCTAATTGGTATTTCATATCTCGAACCAAATTTCTAAAGGCAGTTCTGAAAAGATCTGCTAACATTTGGCCTGCAAATTTAATGACTTTATTTCCATAGTGGTCTTTATCATCAGGATCAATCCATCCAAGTCTTAACTCTAGTAATTTACATGCAGCTTCTCCCAAAAATTGTGCTTTTTCTTTTCTATTTTCAGGATGCTTTCCAAGGTGTGGTAAAAGTCCCCAATCTAAAAGAGTCTCTGCTCTTTTAATCTGGAATTCTTCTAACATTCCTGGAGCAATTCGTTTACTGATATACACAATAGAATCCTTGGATGTTGGAACGTCTGCTGCTTTTTCAAATGATCCTTCGAGTTCATCCTGAACTTCATCTACAAGTGAAACAGCAGCAGCTACTTCTTTGTCTGATTCTAATCCAAGAGCTCTCATCAAAATTACAACAGGAATGTCAACTGGAGAGCCAGGAATTCTAGCTACAATAAGACCATCGTTTTTCATTACCAATTCTAATTTTGCTCGATAACCAACAATTGAAGAATAAACTTTAGCTTTGAAAACAATATTGCCACCAACCGTTTCTCTATCAACAATTATTTTGTTGTATGAAAGATCTTCTAATCCAACTATCACTCTTTCAGAACCGTTAATGATGAAATATCCACCAGGATCATTAGGATCTTCCCCATGTTCAATTAATTTTTGAGAAGAAAAATTATTCAAAATACATGCATTTGATTTTGCCATTACTGGAACATCTCCAATATGTACAAATCTAGACTCTAAGATTTTTCCATCTTCAATCACACTTGCTTCCATCATTACTGGTGCAGAGTAGGATACATTTCGAAGTCGAGCTTCTGCGGGAGTAATGTGAGTTATGGAGCCATCTAACTCCATCATTCTTGGTTGTTGTAGTTTGACTTTGCCTAATTGAATTTTATAGGGATACTCTGCATTTTCAATTTCAATTTGTCCCACTTCGTTGATTATACTCTGAAGTCCTCTTTCCAAAAATTCATCAAATGAATTAAGATGTTGTCTTGCAATTCCCTCTCGTTTGAGGATGTCTTGAATAATTGGCCATCGTTTAGTTGAAGGGTTTACCATCTAAATTTCCACCACGTATCTATAGTAAAGGCTCTCCCCAGCTGTAGGGCTTTTTCTAGTAATTTTTATCATATCTCCTGGTTTTACACCAAGTTCTAAGATAGCTGGATCATTTACGAAAATTAATGGTAATTCTGTGGGTTTACAATTGTATTTTTTTAAAACCTCTTCTGCTTCTTTTTTTGAGATTATCTCATGTTTAGGAACATAAACATGGTCAGGTACAAGAATCTGATTTTTCTTAGTTGCCATTTCTTATTACCTCACAAAGAACATTAGATGTAGCGATAAATAATACACACAAACTGTCAAATTTTCACTATGAGGTTAATATATATCTAATCTGAAATTCGTCAGGGTTTTTTCTTTTTAGTCAATAATATTTTTCATAACGTTAAATAGTATAAATTTACGCGTACAATTAATGAATGCTCATCTATCGGTGTTTGCCTTATTTGCGATCATGATTGCAAGTATTGGAATGGCACCAGCATTTGGACAAACAATACAACCAATCGTTGTTACTACTGATAAGACATCCTATGAAGAGGGTGAAACAATCATGATAACCGGAGAAGTAAGTGAAATTCTTTTCGGGTATGCTATTAGTGTCATGACTATTGCTCCTAATGGAAATGTTGTAGCTGTCGACCAAGTTATGGTTGGATCAGATAAAACCTTCAGTTCAGAAATAACTGCAGGAGGTTCATTCATGAAACAAGGTGGCGAATACACGATTCAAGTATTGTATGGAACCGAAAATAGAACAGCTGAGACCACGTTTTCATTTGCAGGTTCTTCCATGACTTCTGGCCCTGAAGGTCTTATACCTGTAGCTGGAACGGACTTTATGGTAGCATATGAAATCACAGGTGGAAAACTTATCTCAATCACACCTGATGTAGACGCAAATTCTCTCATCATTGCAATAGATGCAATAGCCGATGGTCAACTAACCATTACCTTGCCAAGAGAATTGATTGATGCAAAGATTGGAGATGAGGATGATGATTTCTTTGTCTTAGTTGATGGTGAAGAAGTCGACTTTGATGAAACAATAACATCCACAGACAGAACTCTAGTTATATCATTCTTCGCAGGAGCTGAAGAGATTGAAATTATCGGTACACATGTAGTCCCAGAGTTTGGTGCAATTGCAGCTTTGATTCTAGCAGTAGCAATTATTTCAATAATTGCAGTTTCTGCAAAATCAAGACTTAGCATTATGCCAAGATACTAGACCTACAACTTTTTTTCATTTTTTAAATATATAAATAGCCATATAGCGCGTGTTGAATCAGGATGAATTTGAAACATTCAACAACAATTGCTTGGCAATCATTCTTGGATCATCTAATTCACAATCAGGACATGATAGTTGGGCATATGCTGATGACACCGTTAGAGTACTGACTGCAGTCAAAACGGCTAGTAACGCGAACGTCGTACGATTGTTCATCTT
>JAICHE010000204.1 GCA_025922755.1 Nitrososphaeraceae archaeon | reverse complement strand
TAAAGGCAGCCCACAAGTCCGAAAGGACAAGTTTTAGTGTCCGCATGGAGGATTATTTGGAAATCATAGCAGAATTAGTTGAACTCAAAGGATATGCCACTACCTTAGACATATCTCGATACATGCATGTTAGTGCCCCTAGTGTAACTAAGATGCTCCAAAGGTTAGACGAGAGTGGATTTTTAGAATATGAAAAATATCATGGCATCAATTTAACTCCAAAAGGAAATCAAGTGGCCGAAGCCATCAGGCAAAAGCATGGAATTTTACTAGAGTTCTTTGAGATTTTAGGGGTCGGGTATGAGACTGCAAATCAGGATGCAGAAGGAATAGAGCACCATCTTAACCCCAAGACAATAAAGCAGTTAAGAAAATTCATCACTTTTCTAAAATCAAATCCCAAGATTTTAGAGAATTTTAAAAATCTTTGAGATAGATGCGGATATCATTTTGAGATGTTGCCAACTCCATAAGATTTTTTGCGGCATCTGAGCGTCTAGGAATTTTAATTTGTCCTTTTTTTCCAATTCGTGATGTTGTAACATATTTGTCATTTACAAAAATATCTGCATGCATAGAGGTATACTCTCTGCTAACAGCTAGAACAATAGATGTTTTTGATTCAGAAAATGAAAACGGTAAATCTCCAGACACAGAAGTAGATGCAGAATCACGTTCTACAACATCGATGTGGATGTTTAGAGATTTTTCAATGTCATTTATGTTAGAGCCACCACGCCCAATAATTGCGGGAATGGATTGTTTGTCAACCATCACTTTGACCCTGTTATCTGATAAAACCTCTACTTCTGCACGAGGATCGTACCTCTTGAATGTCTCTCGAATTTTATCTTCTGCCAGTTTTTCAATTCCAACCTTTTTTGATTTTTCTCCGATTGGGACAATGACGTTTTCTTCTCCAAATGTGTATATCTCATGCTCAAGTTTATTGTTCTCAAAATTTCTAATCTCAATTACAGGTCTTGCCAAGTCAGATTCTGTCATTCCTGTTGGAACTTTTACTTTTAATTCCAAGTCATAGACTTTTTCAATTTGACCATCCTTGACAAAAACCACAGTATCAAGCACGTTTGGAATGATTCCTAGTTCAATTTTTCCAATAAATCTTTGAATTGCATCGAGTGGAGAGTTTGCATGAACCACACCTACCATTCCAACACCAGTCAACCTCAAATCAGAAAACGTAAGAAAGTCTTCTCGACGCCTTACCTCGTCAAAGACAGTATAATCTGGTCGGACCAAGAGTAAGATATCTGCAGTATTATCAAAACTTCCATCTAGTTTGCTGTATTGAGTAATTCCAGGTTCTACTTGCAAATCACGTGGAGACTCGAAGGTCTTTACAATTTTTCCTTGATTATGATAAAAGTTTGCTAGACCAGATGCCAATGTACTTTTTCCAGAACCTGGAGGACCAGAGATTACTATTCCTTCTGCTCTGTCTGCGAATCGCTCCATTAATTCAGATGAAATAGAATAATCATCCAAAGTTAATTTTACAATAGGGTGAACAATTGTGATTTCAAAAGATTCAGAAAAAGGAGGCTTTGTTATTGCAATCCTATAGTCTTTGTATTGAATTACAGATGCACCTGTTTTTGAGATTTCAATTGTGCTTGACTCTGAAGTATTAGGAGTATCTAGAATTTGTTTTGCCATGAACTCTAAATCATCACGAGTTAAAATTTCATCACTAATTTTGGTCAAGGTAAATGAACCCGGTTTTCCTTTTTTTGCAAGTGGCGTTAGATTTTCTTTAAGATGAACACTCATGGTTTCAGAATCAAAAAATTTGAGAAACTCTAACTCTTCTTCGTTTATTGTGGGTTGTAAATACACTGAAGTAATTCCTTCTGTTTGTGCAACTAGGTGTTGTACATTGTCTGATGTGTAAAGGGTTGCTTGTTTTTCTTTTGCAATATCTTTGATTATTGCATCGATTTTTCCCTTTCCAGATAATCGAATATCATCTAATGAAGGATGGATTCCTTCAATGGAAATTTCGAGTTTGAAATTTTTTGATAAATCTTTTAAATTTTTAATTTCGTTCAATCCAGTAAATCCTTGTTCCTTTTTTTGGGAGGCCTGGGATTGTAATTCATCCACTACTGCCTGAGGTATTATTATCTCAGAATCACGAATATTCCCAGATTCTACTTGGGCGCAAAACAACCCATTAATCATTACACTTGTATCAAGAACAATCTTTGACAAAACTCTTCTATTATTTTGGAATTAATTGGCCCTAAAGTAGTTTGCTTGAACCTAACCAAGAGTTTCATTGATTTGTTTTAGGACAGAATTGAAATCAAAGGGTTTTGAAATACACGAAGTTGCTCCAATCTCAAGGCATTGGTTGATTATTTTTTGATCATCACTTGCAGTGATAAGCACAACCTTGGCATGAGGGTCTCTTTCCATGATTTCTTTTAGAACCGTAAGCCCATCTTTTTTTGGCATTGCCAAATCTAGCATAAGCAAATCAGGGGATTTATTGAAAAACAACTCAACTGCCTCATCTCCATTGATGGCTTCAGCTACAACGGTGTGATTCCCAATACTTAGAATGTCTTTAAGCACTAATCGAATCGCATCAGAATCATCTGCAATCATAATATTTGCCATTTAATCCAAGTTCAAAATTAGCATATTAAACAATTAGTCGTTCAAAAATGAAATACAATCATCAGCCAGATATTTTCTGAGATATGTCGGAAATAACCTTCTGAATTTTACCAAGATCATATGGTTTTTCCATGGCAATCTTCATTTCATTTATTGACAGCGAGAGGGATTCAAAGAAATCAGGCACGTTTTGACCTGCGACAATTTTTTTCAGTAT
>JAICHE010000203.1 GCA_025922755.1 Nitrososphaeraceae archaeon | reverse complement strand
TCAAACTTACACTAATATTGATTTTTTTTCCATTATTGTTGTGGCAAAACTAAAAATTTTGATTGATGAAATGGATGATGGATGGGATGAAAAACTCCAAATGCTTGGGTATGATGCATTCAGCGTAAAAAAACTAAGAGCAGAGGGGAAAAAACTACGCACAGATTACTCAGTTATCAACTATGCCAGAGAAAACGGAATGATTCTAGTCACACGAGATACCGAAAGCGGTCAAGCATGTGAGGAAAATAATTTGCCATATATTCTTCTTGATAATGAAGAAATTTTTAAAATTGTTTTAGATAAAGTTCATAAATTAAGTACAAAAATTTCTGATTAGAGAAGACTATTCTTCTATTTTTTGATATTTTTTTAAAACATTCTTTTCGCCAATTTCTTTTACCTCTAAAGATAAATCATTAAGGATTTTGAGCCCCTCTAATATTGGCTCTTTTTTAATTCCCTTATTCTGCAATTTGTGTTTTAAAACCAATTTTTCATTATTTAAAAAACTCAAGAAAGTAACATCGTTTCCCATATTCAAATCTACAAAAAATTTCACATAAGCACTATGTGTGCGAATACCCATGTTATAGGATATTTTAACTTCTATTTGATTCACATGATTTTTTTGCATAATTCAGGTTTATTTACAGATAATTGCAATGTATTCTATGGAAAGTTGTGATAGGAGAACCCGTGCATACAAAAATGGAAAAACTTTTGATCAATGTAAGGAAATCGCCGAATCCATGAATCCTGATTTTAAAAGACAAATTAACTCTAAAGGAAAAATTTTTTGGACTGAAATACTGGAACAGGTGGATCATGATGAATTAATTTACAAATTGACTTTGAAATATCTGCGCCGGGACGGATATGATATTGGAAATTTTAAAATTCCAGAAGTTAAAAAATTCACAACGTAGGATCTATTTTACAACTACCATCTGCATTTCTTAATTTCTTTGCCATAACGAATGGTGTGATCAACAAAATAGGTATTGCAATTGCGATAAAGAGGGTTTGAAGCTGAGCGAGAGCTACAGTTAAGGCAATTCCACTTGCGGTTCCTACAAAAATACTCAAAAAAGTACCTGCACATGTTGGACATGCTATGAACAAACCCGTTGCCGCACCAATTGTACTCATCCCCCTTCCTTTCTTGGATATTACAAACGCACTTACTGCAATGGATGTGTTAAGGCCAACCAAGTATGAAACAATCACCTGTAAAATAAGATTAATTGGAATAATTTGCAATCCTACATGTTCTGTCAAATATATGATTACTTTAGGCATATATCCAGGATTCTCATCACAGCAAGGTGCCACAAATCCTGAGGGAATCTCTGCTCCATAATGAATCGCAAAATTTACCTCGGGCTGGTAAACTAACGTCCCTGAAACCAGAGAAAAAAAGATTCCATATCCGACAAAGGTTGCCAGAAATATTTTTCGAGATTTGGCATTCCATGTTGTAATTGCAATTATCGTAAACAGGTCTTTTTCTTTCCTTTCTACTTTTGCCTTATGAAATATGTAAAGCCCATAGGTGATGGCCCCAATACAAGCTATCAAAATAATGTAAAATGCATAAGCTATTCTCTGAATTGAATCAAAAGCTTCTGGAGTAATCAATTCAGGGTCTTGATATCTTGAATATAACAAAAATAAGATTACAATACTTACAAATCCAAGAATAATTAATTTCCTACCGCTTCTACTTGCTGTTGAAGACTGGTTTTCCATGTGTAGCTCCTATTTACTATTGCATTAAATTCTATCTTTATTTTTGTAAATCAACTTAGTTTGGGAACAAAAATATAGATAATTGCAATAATTTCCAATCTTCCAAAAATCATAAGGAATCCTAGAACAATCTTTGTGGCCTCATCTGTATCAAAATTGATGACTCCTGCAGAAAGACCTCCTGTGGTAATTACTCCTACTGACTCAAAAAATGCATTCTCATAACTGACTTGTTCTATTGATGCTAAATGACCTGCAGTTATTAGCGCAATTGTTGGAAACAGTGCAACTATGATCAAAGTTGAATAAATTTCTTTTTTAGAATCAATGGACAAATTTTCCCGTGTCTCTTTGTTAAGAATATTTTTGAAGTTCTTCAAATGGAACAATCTAAATATTTTTAATCCTCCTGCAGTTGAAAACCCACATCCACCTATGAACATTAAGAGCATCAAAATTCCATGAGCGTATCCATTCAAGCCTGATAGATCCTCTTGTTGTAATCCTGCGGTAGTACTAGCGGATACCGAATAAAATGCACTATCCAAATAATCAAAGCCACTTATTGCCATAAACAACAAAGTGGCACTAATCAATATTGCAAAATAAACCAGAACTTCTTTTCCAAGTTTTGGCGAAAGGAATTTTTTTCGTACAAAACCATAGTGAAAGGTAAACGGCAATGCGCCAAGTATCATTGCTCCCATTAACACAATTTCTTCTTGCCACAAAAGATCATCTAGGATCGTTGAATTTGGCAAAAATCCTCCTGTAGCTAAAGTACTCATAGCTAAGGAAAAATTATCCATTAAGTTACGTTCTCCAAAAACCCAAAGAAGAAGTGCTACAATGACAATGTATAACGCAAAAATAATGGTAATTGTTCCAAATAATTCTCTCATATGTAATGTTCTTCCAGAAATAAAACCTCTCATAGATTGAAGTTTTGATTCAGGATAAAATGCCGTAATAACAAGATAAATGAAACTCATTCCCCCTACAAGCTGAGTAAAACTCCGATAGAAAGTAAAACTTTGGGGGAGTTTTTCTGGTTCATCAAATAATGAGATTCCTCCTGTTGTGAATCCAGCTGCACTTGAAAAGAATGCATTT
>JAICHE010000202.1 GCA_025922755.1 Nitrososphaeraceae archaeon | reverse complement strand
GTTCTTGTAATTGGTCCAATTTGTTCAATGCTGTTAGCATAAGAAATCAACCCGTATCTACTAATCAAACCATATGTTGGTTTGTACCCAACAACTGAGCAAAAACTTGCAGGGTTTCTGGTAGAACCCCCTGTATCAGAACCCAAAGAAGCAACACATTCAAAGGCACTAACAGATACTGCACTCCCCCCAGATGAGCCTCCTGGCACATATTCTGTATCCCAGGGATTTCTACTAGGACCGTAAGCACTAAACTCAGTGGTTAACCCCATTGCAAACTCGTCAAGATTTGTCTTTCCTACAAAAACAGCATCTTGTTCTTTTAACCTAGAAATCACTGTAGCGTCATAAGGTGCGACAAACTTTTCAAGCATTTTTGAGGCGCATGTCGTCTTTGAATGTTTTATACAGATATTGTCTTTGACTGAAATGGGCATTCCAAAGCAAGCCCCTACCTTTTGACCAGTTTTAATTTTTTTATCAACCTCTCTTGCTTGATCTATAGCTTTTGAATTTACTTGCAAGAAGGCATGTAATTTATCATCAATTGATGTAATCCTTTCAATGGTCTTTGCGACAAAGTCTTCAGCTGAAATATTTCCATTTTTTACTTCGTTTACATAATCTAATGCAGAGATTTTTAAATTCAATTAAATCATCTTTGGGGCCCTGACATAACTTCCTTTGTAGTTTTTTAACTTGTCAATCAAATTATCTTCAAATGGAATATGTTTGTCATCCCTGAGTTGGGATACATCCATCTCTTGAAATGCAACAATTTCTTCTTCGACTCCAGCAGAATCTAAAATGTCAAAATAGTTAATCATTGCCTGTACCTTATCAACAAACTCCTTGTGATCATGAACGTCTATTTTCATTAATTTCGTTACTCTTTCTATCTCTTCTTCAGTTACCAATCAAATCACCTTTAACAAAACATAATATCTTTTAATTGTGTGAGATGTTCTTTATTAATTTGAGAAATATGTGAAACGCAAAGAAGTAATGTAAACATTATTGATGTTGGCTAAATTTCGATATATTACCCTTTATTGACCAGAATTGAATTAAATCTTTAAATCGATAAATAATGTAATCTATTTGCTTGAAAGAGATTCTTTTTTGTTGTATTGCTGTTTTATTCATAATTCCATTATCATTAGTTGCTTACGGAGAATCGACTTACGATATATTGATGCCAACTGGTTCGGCGGATCCAAATGCTCCATTTCATTGGTCAAGTGAAAAAGATGGAGACACTTCGGGATTCATAGAGATACTAGTAAATGACAAGATCTACTGGAAAAATGCCGATACTGTAAAGCATACAGTAACATCGGGTACTCCAAAAGAAGGCCCCAGTGGAATATTTGATAGTGGTGATATCGAACCTGGAAAATTCTTTGAAAAAAAGTTTGAGGAGGTAGGTGAATTTCCGTATTATTGCACGTTACACCCATGGAGAACGGGATTGGTAAAAGTGGTTAGCGGATTTAGTGTTTTGCCTAGTGTTGCTTCTGACGTCGGAGATGGTTCAAAGGTATTTGATTTAGAATACAAATTCAATAGAATACTCAACACTGCAAGTGTTAATGAAGAAACAAAATCAATAACATTTGAATTAAAAGGAAATACCAACAGCGACGATAATACATTAACAATTTTGCTTCCATCTGAATTGATTAGCGGAATATCTTCAGTATCCATAGATGGAGTCAAAACTGAAAAATATACTCAAGACTTTGCCGATGAATTTACAACTTTGGTGATAAATGACATTCCCCCATCTGCAAAAAAAATTACAACTACAGGTTCCACAATAATTCCTGAATTTGCAGAAGTGGTTTTGTTGATGTTGATTGTATCCATATCAGTGGTAGTGTTGTTCACTCGCAAACAAACATTCCTGCACATTTCAAAACCAATGAACTAAAAATAAGAAAAATCATAATTAAAAAGATTAACGATAAAATTGCCTGAATCAACCCCAAAGCGAGAAAAAAACATTATTGACATGATGTTTAGTAAAAGTACAACAAAAACTGTAGATTCTGAAACTCTACTAAAAGATGTTCAAAATAGAATACATGATTCTCTTAAGAACGGATACAAATATTCAAAAATAGCTGGTGGATCAGAAAAATTTCTAAGACAACATACCTATCAGACAATTGAAGTTTCTGTCCTTTATGTAGACCTTGTCGGGTCAACCAAAATGAGTTTAGAGTTACCTCCAGACAAATTGTCAATTGTAGTAAGTTCATTTGTTCAAGAAATGTCTTATGTCATCAGCCAACATGATGGATTTGTTTTGAAATTTTCAGGAGATGCAGTAATTGGGTATTTCATAGGCAAAGGTAGTTCTCTACAAGCAGCCGATTCTGCTGTGGGATGTGCAGAATCCATGCTTAAGATAGTAAAAAATGGAATCAACCCCATATTGAGCAAAGAAAAGAATCTCCCCAAACTTTTAATTAAAATCGGAATTGATTTTGGTCCAGTTACCGTAGTTCAGTATGGTTCAGATAAAAAAAATTCATTTGTTGACCTACTTGGCCCTTCACTAAACATGGCTTCTAAGGTGCAAGGAGTTGCCAAGCCAAATCAAATAGTTGTAGGACATGATGTTTATGAACGGCTTCATCCTACAATTCAAAAATCATTCAAAGAAATTACAAAAGAGATTTCAGGGTGGAAATTTACCTCAAAATTTGGAAAAAAGATATACTCAGTATATGCAAAATAAACCAAATCTTTAGTACGTAAAATAAAAGACTAGGGGGTTAACCGGTCAACATCTCTAGGGTAAAATGTTACATCTCTAATGTTTTCTGTACCAGTAAGGGCCATAATCAATCGTTCCAAACCAATACCACAACCTGCATGAGG
>JAICHE010000201.1 GCA_025922755.1 Nitrososphaeraceae archaeon | reverse complement strand
CTACCAGAGGTATACAAACCTCTTGGTGCAATTCTTGCACAGAATTTTAGCATCTCACTTTTTGCAGTACCAGGATCTCCAACTAGAAATACGTTAATGTCTCCTCTAATCTTACTACCGTCACCAAGTAATCTTTGATTAGAACCAACAATAAGTAACAAAATTGCTTCTTTGATTAACGATTGTCCTTGAATGTGTGGTGCAAAAGAATCAATTAGTCGTTGATAAACATCAGAGCTTTGACTTAGCGATTTGATCATTTTTTCTTCTTCGGGTGAGATTTCCTCTCTTCCAATTTTTCTATCAGTTTTAGATCCACGACCACTCAAAAATTCAATATTATTCCCTTCAATTCTTAATCGATATAATCCACTGTGACCTCTTTGAATTCCTGCAACTGATTCTTGCTCTACTCTAACAACACCTGTGAGAATAATTCGATCACCAGGCCTTGAATTATCTACCAAATCCTGCCTAATTGTGACATCAATATAGTGAGGAAGTTGTCCTGGTGGCAAATCCTCAGGAAGTTCTTGTAATCGGAGAATCTGAAAATCAATAAACTTGCTTGCTTCGGGTTTTAACTCAAAATCACGCTGTTTACAATTTGGGTTATCACAGACGATTGGAATTTTTACATCCATTCCTTTTAGTTGAATTACTTTAGTTGTGTGTTCATCAGGACATACAAATACTAGTTCTTTTGCAAGAGGTTTTACTTCGGATGCTCTAACTACCATTCCTGAAACACTTGTAATGTGTCCAATTGTTTCAGCATTGATTTGTCTTAGACTTCGCTCAAGCGGAAAATTAATTAATCTTACACGAACTTCATCTTTAATTTTTTCAGCATAATCAGGAAATCTTATTTGTAATGCTTCTTTGATTGCTCTAGAAAATGCATCAAATATCCTATCAGGATTTGTAGAAAACATTACCTCAATTTGCGGTTCTACAACCAAATCATTATAATCAACGATGATGTATTTTGCATTCTTTGGCATCATCTCGTCAATTGCATCTACATACTTGTAATTGCCAGATCTGTCCTTAAATCTAGTTAAGAATTCCTTAACCCTGTCAGACAATGCTGAATCTGTAAAAGTACTAGCTTGTGCCGTGCTCATTTCTTTCCCCTCTAATCTGTTTTTCAAACTCTACACTGTTGTCATGAATTGTTTTGTAGAAAATATTCTCTTCAACAGTTAGTTTGTTGTAAAGTTCAGAATTTAATTTGATAGAATCAGCAATCTTTACGAGTTTGCCCCTTCTCATTCTAAATAATTCTAACATCATACTTTCAACTTTATCAAAATCATCTCTGTTTAATTCAGTCATTGATTCCTTTAGTTTGATGTAAAAATGGGGATCAAGTGTAGAGATTTGATATTCGCCTACCATCTTTTCTTTGGATAATGCTTGCTTGAGTTGAGTTATCATATCAGGAGAATCTAGTGTTGCTATTTTGTTTTCTGAAAGAATCTTTCCTACCCATTGTGGCATGTTATTTGTGTCACCTTGAGTGCCATCAATTTTCATGCCTGCAACATTATATTTGAAATCTTGATGAATTGTAACCTTAGCATCCTTTAGGCGATATCCAATTGAATGCACTTTTTCTATTTTGTCTATTTCCATTTGAGATCACTTAATCTGATTTAGATCCTCAAGTATCGGATCGATCAATTCTGTTAACAATTTAGTGAGATCAATTGATCCTAATTAATCGCAGGCTGATCGCTCATTACTAGAGCATTTTTAGATTTTAAGATGAAGTATGATACAATAACCAATTCGGATTTATTAATGGGATTTAGCCTTGGATACACATGACTGCAACTGGAATGTGGGTAGAAAAGTATCGACCAATGAAACTTTCTGAAGTTGTCAATCAAAAGGAGATTATTGGAAGTCTGGAAGCTTTAATCAAAGATCCAACAGATATGCCGCATTTGATGTTTTCCGGTTCTGCAGGTGTTGGAAAAACAACTGTTGCTCTATGTATTGCCAGACAAATATTGGGAGAATATGCCAAAGACTACACACTTGAGCTAAATGCATCAGATGAGAGAGGAATAGGCATGGTCAGAGAAAAAGTCAAAAAATTCTCCAGATTTGCAGGAATGGGTGAGGTTCCATTCAAGATTATTATTTTAGATGAAGCAGATGAGATGACTGCAGATGCTCAAACAGCATTGAGGAGAATTATAGAAGATACTGCAAAAATTTGTAGATTTATTTTCATTGCTAACAATATTTCAAAAATCATTGATCCTATTCAAAGTAGATGTGCCACCTTCAAATTTACATCAATTCCTGAAGAAGACGTCATTGCAAGATTAGAAGAAATTGCTAAAAATGAGAAGGTAAAATCAGACAAAAAAGGACTCAAAGCAATCTACGATTATTCAGAGGGAGATCTAAGACATGCAATCAATCTTTTGCAGGCAACTGCAAGTCTTGGTGCAATCACAGAAGAGCATGTAAAGTCCTCAGCAGGATTGACAAAAACTACTGATGTGGATGAAGTCCTAAAAATTGCACTTTCTGGAAAAGTTCCAGAAGCTAGAGAGAAAATGATTGAGTTGATCAAAGTATATGGAATGTCAGAATCAGATTTTCTAAAATATCTAAACTCTGCAGTTTTCAAATCAAAACATGACAGACTATCAGATATTCTTGAGATAATTGCAAAGTATGATTATAGAGTTCTAGTGGGAGCAAATTCTGAAATTCAACTATCTGCAATGTTAGCAGAGCTGTCTAAAGTAGAAAATTAAAAAACGCAGAGAGAGGGATTTGAACCCCCGTATGCTTGCGCACACAGGCTCTCAAGGCCCGCGCCCTACCGAGCTAGGCGACCTCTGCAAAAATTCTTGGATAATAGCGGTTAAAATCTGTTGAGGTAAAATAGAAAAAT
>JAICHE010000200.1 GCA_025922755.1 Nitrososphaeraceae archaeon | reverse complement strand
TCCTTAATCGATAGTTTTGAAGACTGTGTCGCTGCTGGAAATCCAGTTATGGAATCATACCCAAGACAATGCAGAACTAGTGATGGACGTAATTTTGTAGAAGATATTAATCCCAAAATTATGAGTCCAGAGGTACAATGCCAAAACTACAATGGAATATGGTTGCCAGATTTCAATGAATGTGAGGGAATTACAGAGGTACAATGCTCATCTATGAATGGGAATTTCAACGAATGTGAATCCGCATGCCGACATATGCCTGAATCAGAAATGTGTACTCTTCAGTGTGTTCAAGTCTGCGTAATTCCATTAAATTGATTCAGAGTTTTTGAATTATTTTGAAAGTAATAATTCTTAGATACGATAAGTGCCTGTAAATATTATGACACTAGTTAAAACAACTAGGTTAAAAAAACAGGAAAACACCTATGACATTGAGATCCCAGAGGAATTAGTCAACAAACTCGATTGGAGAGTTGGGCATGTTTTAGAAATTAGCGAACAAGACAACAAATTAGTTATTGAAAAACTACATGGATTTATGGGCTCTTAATCTCCGTAACTTTTTTCCCAAAAAAAGGGTTAAAATTTTTTAGGAAATTATATCGCAGAACCCACTTTTACTATAATATCTAACACTTGCACCATCAACCCAATCTTGGGGGAGTTTGAAAGGTTAGATATTCTCTCTATTGATTTCTTTGCAGGTTTCTCACCGTCAGAGTAGTTTGTCAAATAATACCCTCCTTGATTTCAATTGTCCTCATCTTTCTTGGGATTAATTGGCACAAGCCACACTCTTTCCAAGATAGAGTTGAAGTTTTGATGTATCGTTTCATAGAGTGCTTTAAACAAAATTTGTTAATAATACTCACCAAGAATTTATTCATGTAACATATCCATGTATTCAAAAAATTGAAATGGATTTCTTTTTAGGAATGAACTTCTATTTCTTTAGACTTGTGCGTAAGATTTCATTTAAGACCGAGGAAAGGCTTATCGATTGAGATGAGTCTCGAATTTGTTTTGCCTGAATTTCATGCATCTTTTTTAGAAGATCCTCATCAATCATTATTGTAATTCTTTTCTTCATTTCTTAACTACCCTCATTCAATTCATGGTTATTGCAAGTACATCCAGGATCTCTTATTTTTTTAGAGGCACAACTACAATCTTTGCAGCATCCATATTTCATATCAAGTAATCTCCAGTGAGTTAGTGGAATTTTTTGTCATGTTTTTTTCGTTTTTAAAGTGTTCTTGTAATTGAAAATAGATTACGCTTGCCTGAATCTTTGACAATCCAAATCTGTCTTGTAAATGTTTAATCATTTCATCTTCATTCATGATTTGACGCCTATTTGATGAGTTTCTGAAAGTTAATAGAAATCTCAGTTAAGAATTTCATAACTTTCCTTATTAATTTACTATTTAACCTTGACGTTAACAATGTTGTCTTTTGAAAACGGATGATTATCCTAAATGTTTTCAAAAATATTCTATACTCGCATTAGAGATTATTGATTATTTTTTACTCCTTTTTTATCCTGCAAATCCAAGAATAAAATTGCTTGAAATTGCTATTGAGAGAGAAAACAAACTAAATCTCAATTTCTCCTCGTGATACGATTATTGCATTTCCCTTTACTTGCACCTTTGTTACCTTGCCCATTTTAGATTCAAAAGACATTTCCAATATGCTGGGTCTTCCCATCTCAAATCCTTGCTCAATAGTAAAAGAAAATACTCCGTTTTGATATTTCGGAAGTTTTGCAAGAAAGCCCGAAAAGGCAGCTACTGCTGATCCAGTTGCAGGATCTTCGGCAATTCCTAGGGTAGGTGCAAACATTCTTGCATGAAAATTAGATTTAGGGTCTTCAACATCTTTTGTGACCAGGTAAACCTGAGGGGCCCAATAAGAAGAGAGATGTTTCTTCCACTTGTCATTGTCAAGAGCCGCTTTTTTTATTCCTCTCAAAGACAAAATGGGAACAAAAAGAAATGGCAAACCGCACGAATAGGCAGCAGATTCTTGATTTGAATCCACATCTGAGATGTCAAGTCCAATAGATTCAGCAATTTGGTCTTTTGTTGGGGGAACAGGGCCATTTTGAGGTAATTGTGCAACTGCAAGTTCAGCATATGCTGGTTTTGAGTTTTCATAATGAACTGTTATTGGGATATCTCCCACCCTTTCTCTGAAAACAAGTTCAATCTTTTCTTTTGCATTAAATTCTACAATATTTGCCAATAAAATGGCAGCCCCAATATTTGGATGACCTGCAAAATCAATTTCTGAGGCAGGGGTAAAAATACGAACATTCCAAGAAAATTTGGAGTCGCCTTTTTTGATGAAAACTGTTTCAGAATAATTAAATTCTTTGGCAATTTTTTGCATTTGATCCCCATCAAGTCCTTCTGCATTTGGAATAACAGCAAGCTGATTGCCTTCAAATTTTCGTTGAGCAAAAACATCCAAAGTAAAAAATTGAAATTCCATTCTGGAATTTGTATCCATAAGTAATTAAATTATTTTACAAATCTATCTTGATTTGTTTAATGATTTTGAAATTATTTCTATGATTTTTCTTAGGAATATAGATATGTGGCTTCGATAAAATGAATAGTTTTAGAAAAGGATGGAATTTAATATGTCGTTATTTTAGTTGTCAAATGAAAAAATTAATCCTGTATGTCGCAACAAGTCTTGACGGATATATCGCAAGAAAAGATGGGTCAGTTGATTGGCTAGAAAAGTATGAGAAAGGAAAAGAGGATTACGGCTACAATGAATTTTTAGAATCCATAGGAACCATAATTCTTGGTAACACCACATTCAAGCAATTTAAGGCACCATACCCAAACAAAAAATGTTTTGTGTTCTCTAGGAAAAATACCGGTAAATTTGACAATATTACCTATGT
>JAICHE010000199.1 GCA_025922755.1 Nitrososphaeraceae archaeon | reverse complement strand
ATTTCAAGAAACAATAGAAATTCCAGAAGGAATCAACGTCACAGTTGACAAACACATGATTGGATTTCAAGGACCACTTGGAAAAACCTTCAAGAGTTTTAGAAAAATTCCAATTCATGTAGAGGTTGCAGATGGCAAAGTTACTCTAAAAGCATTAGGTACAAGAAAAAGAGATTACTCAATACTTCACACTTCACGTTCTTTGATTAGAAATATTTGTGAAGGACTAACTGAAGGGTATACAATTAAAATGAAAGTAGTTTATGCTCACTTTCCAATTACTGTCAAAGTTGATGGTAAAACAATTTTAATTGAAAACTTTCAAGGAGAACGAGCCCCAAGAAAAACTCACATTGTTGGAAACACCAAAGTAATTCCAAAAGGAGAAGATGTTGTTTTGACAGGAGAGGTGTGGACAGACGTTACACAGACTGCAGCAAACATTGAATTAAAAACCAAAGTAAAAAACAAAGATCACAGAGTTTTCCTAGATGGTATTTACATCTATGAAAAGAAAAAAGGCATAGAAAAATAACAAAGTAGATTTTAGTATTCTCAATGACCTTAGACTCTGAATTCAAAGAGCAAACTACAAAGTTAATACAAGATACTTTAGAATTATACAAGTCTGCAGGAGCATCTCCAAGAGTAGGCCAAGTCTGGAATTGTAAAAGTGTAGGGGATTTTTTGTGTGGGTTTTTTGTAGGAGAGATGGTAGGTTCTGCATTAAGTGCATTTCAGATTGTTCACAAAAGAGAACCTACAGGTGAAGAGCATCTTGAAATTATAGAATTAGTGGAAAACCACTCAAATGAAATCAAGGACTTTTTTGCAAAATTCAACTAAGTTGATTAGACATCCAGTCTAAATGGAATCGTAGCAAGGATTAAATCACTTTTCCCTAGGTACAAACATGTTGCCGCCCTAGCTCAGCGTGGTAGAGCATCCGACTGTTAATCGGACGGTCGTCAGTTCAAGTCTGATGGGCGGCGCTTCTAATTATTTCTAAATTCGAGTTTAGAAACATTTTAAATTTTGGTCAAAATCACAATATACACATTATTTCTAAATTCGAGTTTAGAAACATTGATCGATTGATACTATTTGGTTTATTGAATTAGACAGGATAGATCTAATAGATGATCGCATATTATTAGAAATGCAGGAGGATTACATTGGCCAGAACTAAAAGGGCTAATCGATATTGTGTCGATTGTGGTGCCAGGTTAGTGTATTATCCAAGATTATCAAACCCAAAGGCACCAAATGAACATAGGGTATTAGTATATGCATGTCCTGATTGTACAAAGGATTTTGAAAAGCCAAAAATGTTTTCAATTAAACGAAATCAAGTTGAAGATCCCCTAGAGACAGTAGAGATTGAAATTACTCAGATTCAGAAAAAACTAGCCAGTTCAAAATAAGAACACATTTTATTGCCAAATAAAACACGATTCCTGATGTATCCAGAAAGACGTCGAAGTAATTTTTGGTTTCTTTTACCGATTTTTTTAGGATTGATTGGTGGTATTATAGCATATTTTGTTTTACGGCAAGATGATCCCAATAAAGCAAAAAACTGTCTTTACCTTGGAATAGTTCTTGCAATTATTGGTTTGATGTTAAACGTTCTACTATTAACACAAATACCTGAGATAGAGCAAGGTTTTGACATTAATCTATAGACACCTGATTATTGTAACCTAGTCTCCATAGTCAATATTCTAAATATTTCTAAATTCGAGTTTAGAAATATTATAAATTAACGCTTGTAAACACTAAGATTTAGAATCATATAGAACTGGCCAGATAATTTTTTTGTGAGTAGTAATAGAATGAGGGATAATGTGGAGAGATGGTTAATTCATGATAGCCATTCATTTGAATTTGTCAAAAACCCAGAAAATTCTTTTCATGTTTTAGTAAAGCATGCAGGAGAAGCAGGTGTTCCGGTGGAAATTTTTGAGCCAAAAAAACAACCAGGAATCCTAGTTATCGGTTCAAAGGTAGTTATGAAAAATAATCAGATTTCAAGATATTTAGGATTTAATCCAGAGGAGAAAGAAAAATTCGAGAAAAAGGTGGGTGATTATTGCTATTCTTTACAGGCCATTCATAAAATGATTGAAGAAGACGGTAAACAAAAAATTGGAGTCTATGCTGTTTTAGACAGTAAAGTTGACATCAACCAGCAGACTTTATTTGAAGCAGTGGATAAAGTAGCAGAGATGCATGAAAAAACTGCAAGATTCCTCTTAAAGACATTCTAAAAGTAGATGATTTATCAGTCCTTCGCGGATATTATATTCAATAATTTTGTTAATGCCAATATGGATACAATTACAAAATTTGTTCTTTCAGCAAAGCCTTTGCCCATTTTTAGACCAATTCTTGTTAGTTTTGCCCCAAAGAAACTAGTTCTGAATCATTGCTAACACACTAAAGAAACTCCCCAAAGTCGTGTCGTTGAGGGGGCAATCACCCCTTTTTTCAGCTGTTCAAAACAAACTACACAGATTATAAAATGATAATTGAGCATACGAAATTACAATGAAAGAGCATTTTCTGCAGATAGGGGAATCCATACAAAAGGGAATAGCAGGAGTTGGTGAAAAATCACAAGAAGAAGTAAGCAAATCCCAAGATTTTGGAGACGTCCCAGGATATACTGAAGAAAAACAAACGGTAGTAGATGAGAACGAGATTAATGAGGCATTTGAGCCAGCAAACGATGCTTTTTCAGCATTAAATGATTTTGGTGATTGGATAGTTGATTTTTTTACTGATCTGTTAAGTGGTTTGTTTGGAACCATAATGTGAGTTACACGGTTTTTTGTCAATCTTTAATCCAAAACCCCCCTCAACGACACGACTTTGGGGAGTTTCTTTAGTGTGTTAGCAATGATTCAGAACTAGTTTCTTTGGGGCAAAACT
>JAICHE010000198.1 GCA_025922755.1 Nitrososphaeraceae archaeon | reverse complement strand
TGTTTTGAATCCATTGAGATTCAATATCTAATGCAATTTTGAGAATAAGGTTGGCAGATTCAGCAGGATATGCATCAATTATTGAAAGAGTGTTTTGAGAGACAATGTATACATATTTTGAATCATTTTTTAGATAATCAGGTTCGTCTACATTTTCTACCTGAACATTGGTAGTCGAATAATCAATACCGTTAGAGCCAGATTGAGTTTTTGAATCAGAGTCAAAGCCTGGTTCTGGTGAAGGAACTGGTTCCACAGATGGAACGCCGGTTGGCATAGATTCTGCTGCTTCTACACTTCTTCGTTCCAACATCAATGCTTCATCCATTACAAAGGAACCCGTAGGTCTCAAAAATCCATCATCATAAAACCCGCCCTCAAAAATACTAGAGGCCGTTAAAATTTCTCTTAATTCAGATTCGGATGAAATTTTCTTAATTTCTTGAGAACCCTCAAAAAAATCTGATACAGTCTTGTTAACATAGATTATTTGTGTAGGTGGGGGAGTAGTGGTAACTTCGGGTGGTGTATTTAATCCCAATCCAAGAATTACTCCAGCAGTTGCTAAAACAGCAATGGCCACAGCGATTGGTAGGATTATGTTTGAGTTCATTTTTATCATCTTTTTTCAATTCTGCCTTTTGACAGTTACTATTGTATCTCCTGTGAGCTTAAAAGGTTTAGTGAAATTCAAATTTTATCAAACAATTTACATATCCTAGAGTCCAACCAAAAGAATTCAAATGTCTGAAGAAAATAATAATGAAGAAATCACAGAAAAGATCAAAATTATTGCGACAGATGATGAGAAAATAAAATCATTTGGAGAACTTTTAACAAATGATTCAAGCCGAGCAATTTTGCAATTGTTATTCAACGAAGAATTAACTGCCCTTCAAATTGCAGAAAAGACCGGCATTTCCTTGCAATTAGTAAAATATCACATTATCAAATTACAGGATTTAGGCGTGGTAAAGGTCACAAAAATTGAAAAAAACTCAAAATCTCAAGACATGAAGTTCTATTCAGCATCAAAATTTAGCATGGTTATTGTTCCTCCAAAATATTCTGAAAAAACAAAAGAAAGTAAACTGTTGGTAAGATCCTTTAAGCATATTTACAAAATTGCCGGGTTAGGGATCGCCGCTGGAATTTCTGGGTTGATGTCTTTATCCTTAATGCAGCAAGATACTCAAGTTGTAATAGACCCAAGAGAGACTGCACAGGTTACCTCACCCCAAGATGGAAGTTTTCAATCTTCAATAGATGAATCAGTAGAAGATACTGCTCAATTTGCTCAACCCGAACCAGAGCTCTCACCAGAAATTCTTCCTGAATCATCACAAGATTATGTGCTAGAAGAAGCACTAGAATTACAAAAGAGGAGCATAGAAGCTGCAGAAGCAAATCCAGCTACAGGTTCTGGAACAGGAATTTTTGATGTAGGTGATTTGGCAATCACATTGATAATCTTGGCAGTAATTTTTGGCGGTTTTGCTGCATTCTTTTTTTTCAAATCAATCAAACATTCAAAACGAAAACAGCTGGCATAGTTTTCTAAAAAGGTTTGGTGAAAATCAAATTTCATCAAAGCCTTTATCCAAAATTCATATAGTATATTCAATGACTGAAAAAAAAACACCAGTTCTAGCAGCAGTGATTTTTAGTCTTTTAATTTTACCTGCTGTTAATGGCATTGCATTTGCGCAGTACATAACTTCTGATGGACGAACAGGACTTGAGGATTATCTTCAATTAGCTCAAGACAAAGTTGTCCTAGCAAATGACAATCCAAAAGCTGGATCAGGTACACCAATGTTTGCAGCAGATGGTGTTATTGGTGCCCTCATTTTGTCTACGGGGGTATTTGGCGGCATAGCTATTACATTTTTTGTAAAGAGTCGTCAAGGAAAATATGCAGCAATAGGACGTGGATAGACTCCACTTCCTTTTTTTGAATAAACTCCAAAAATCTGTTAATTTGAGCCTGTGTTGGAGAAGATTTTAGAGGAAATTAACAAAGAGAATGATACCTTTCTTCGGCATAGCTAAGGTAGACCTCACTTCCAAAGTAAAGTTTTGATTCAATTATTTGATTCTCAGTATATTCTCTTAATTCAGGGCATGAAAGGCTAACAATAAACTCCTTCTCTTCTATCATATCTTCGTAGGTGATTACTACAACAAATGTTAATGAAATCAGAAGAATTGGCGCTACAATGAATGTGAAAGGCATTAGTTTGATGTCACTCTTATTTATCATAATTTACCCCTCATACGTCGTATGTTTAAAATCAAATTTATAGAAATTGGAATTTGCAATCATACTCCCTCCAAGCCCAATGAAATTATGAATTTCATTTTTAATAAAGTTGACTTCGTGTAATTTTTTTTTAGGACAAATTATCCAAAAAATTATGTCGATCTATAGAGAATTTCCAAAAAAAGAAAAATAAAAAAAGAAAATCTAGGTTGCTAAAATAGCAATTCCTCTATTTACTAGTTTCTCAGCTGTTGTTTCTTTAACGCACATTGGAGACGCATTTGATGTTTTCATAACAAGTTCAAATCCTTCTTTGCATTCTACCATTTCAGCATCAATTCCTGCTGATACTTGGTGTCTTGGAGAAAGCCAACTCATTGAAAATTCTTTTGCCATTTCCATGAATTGATCACGTATTTCTTGTTTTTGAGAATCATCTATTGATTTGTCTCGTAAAGAATGTTTCATATCGCGAAGTGCAGAATGCATTTGTCTGATGTCATTTTTCTGTTCATCCGTTAAGGAACTTGCTTTCAGAACATGGTATTTTCTCTTGTCTTTCATAGAGTCTTTGTGCTCAGATATCTTGTCTTTCATAGAGTCTTTGTGCTCAGATATCTTGTCTTTCATAGAGTCTTTGTGCTCAGATATCTTGTCTTTCATAGAGTCTTT
>JAICHE010000197.1 GCA_025922755.1 Nitrososphaeraceae archaeon | reverse complement strand
ATTTTTGTTTTATTTTTAATTAGAGAAAGTTTCATAATTTCATTAGACACTTTTTGAACAAAAAATCAAGTGTCTCAAGCGTGTTCTGTGTTAAAAATCCATATTACATTTAATCAGCTTTAATAGGAATTTTCTACAAAAAGATTTTGGCGATAGGGAGGAAATAAGTGAATAGTGTAAGAAAAACAGTACCGATAATTCTTGGGATTTTAATTTTGACAGGATCTGCAGGTTTTGAATTTGGAGCAACCATTCAAACAGTAAGCGCAGAACCCTCCAAAAGAGTTGTCGGATACTTTCCATATTGGGAATCAGGAGATGTTGATTCTATCGATTACTCTAAAGTAACAGATATCATTTACTTTCATATTTGGCCAAATCCAGATGGAACCCTTGATACAAGTGCAGTAAATGTGAATGATCTTAACACAGTTAGCAATAACGCCCATTCCAGAGGAGTAAGTGTTTTGATTGCAGTAGGTGGATGGGGAGTCTCTGACGGATTTCCTGCAATGGTAGCAGATAACGCTGCACGAGAAAATTTTGTTTCTAACATAGTCCAATATGTTTCTGATAATAATTTAGATGGAGTCGATATTGATTGGGAAACTCAAATTAACCAAGAAAAAATAGAAAATCAAGATCTTTTATTTGCAGATTTGTCAAATGCATTACATACTTTAGGAAAATCAGTGACCGTTGCTGCTAATGGAGAGATAATAGAGCTGCAATCATCTGCATCTGGTTCAGTAGATTGGGTAAATGTGATGGCCTACGATATGAATTGGGGAAGTGCCGAGCATTCTACCTTTGATGATTCTGTTGCAGCATTACAAAGATATGAAACAGAAGGAATTCCAAAAGATAAACTGGTTCTTGGAATTCCATTTTATGGAAGAGATGACAACACTAATGCAATAAAGTACGAGGGAATTGTATCAGATTGCAATCCCTTACCAACAGAAAATAATTGTAATGGTTATTTTTTTAATGGAATTGGCATGGTTCAACAAAAAACCCAATACGTTTTAGATAATGGTTATGAAGGAATTATGATTTGGAATTTAGGACAGGATACCTATGATCAGACATCTTTGTTGACGGCAATTAATCTTGTTTTGGGAGGACAACCTACTCCAACTACACCTGTTCATTTAGAAAATTTAGAAATTACAAAGTCAGGAAATAAGAGATGGAGTGCAACGGTCACCACAACTATTGCTGAAGAAAATGCAAAACCAGTTTCTGGAGTAACTGTTCAAGGAACTTGGTCCGGGGGATCAACAGAAACTGGGAGCTGCACAACTGATTCTGAAGGAAGATGCAATGTATCCAAATCTACCAAGGGTGATTCACTTACGTTTACAGTAGACAATATTTCAGGGGCATTCATTTCGTATGACCCAAGTGCAAACATTTCAAACAATTCAATTACAATTACCAAGGAGGGAAATGTTCCAGGAGAGAATTTGCCTCCAACAGCAGATGCGGGAGGACCTTACTCGTCTGTTGTAAATACAGCAATCGTTTTTGACGGATCTCATTCTACCGACCCCGAAGGCCTTCCATTGACATACCTGTGGAATTTTGGGGATGGAAATACATCAGTAGAACCAAATCCCAATTACGCTTATTCATCAGAGGGCACCTATGACATTTCCCTAACTGTAACAGATAGTGAGGGAAACTCCAACATTGATTCCTCCATTGCAATAATTTCATCAATTGAAACATCCAATCTTTCAATTTTAGAAATTTCTCCTAATTCAATGATAAAAGGGCAAGTAACTACAATCTTAATTTCAGGATCAGGATTTGAACCAAGTACCACAATACAATTCTCCGGAGCAAAATGGGCACCTAGTGTCAAATCTTCAAAGTTTATAGATTCACAAACATTACAAATTGAAGTTGCCAGAAGCACGGCAGGACCTGATCGGGATTTTGTTTATGATGTAATGGCTACCAATTCAAATGGAGATTATTTCAATTTATCCAATTCATTTACCGTAACCAGTCAATAAGGATCTAAAACCATCAACTAAAATTCAATCACAACTCAATCTGTTTTGTTTCACAAAATTAATCTTCTTTGTAATCTAAATTTTGATGTTGCCAGATCTTTTTTTAGATATTGAAACGGCCCCTTTGTTTACTAAAGAAGAATATTTTCAAACCAAGGAAAAAATTGATTCTGGTGAATTAAGTAGAAATTCTGATGACAGAGACTTGTTTTGGAGGTTTGATAGAGGAGGACTGACTCCCTTTGAAGGCAAAGTAATACTAATCACTTACAAAATTAACAATGGCCATGTCTTTCGATTAAAGGAATGGGAGACAGGCGAAAAAGAGATGCTAAAAAAATTCTATGATCTTGTAGTTGATTTACAGAGAGGAGCTGGAACAGACAGACTCAAAATTATTGGCCACAATATTTTGCGTTTTGATTTGTTTTTTATTTACAACCGAATGAAATTCCACAAAATTGAAGATGAAAAGTGGCTTCATCAATGGATAATCAACAAACCAGAAGTAATTGATTTTCTTCAAACCCATTTACCACTAAATGACTTTAAAACTAAAGGGCTTAGGCATGATGTTCTGGCTTATGCCTACGGCTTTCCTGTAAAATCCACTTTAGGTTCAGGAGAAATACCACACTACTTTCAAGAGAATTACAGCAAGATAATAGAATACTCTGAGCGCGAATTTATCTATCCGGAATTATACCAGAAGATAATCAATGAAGGAACCATTTCAAAAAAGCAGCTTTTAGAATCCATAAAACATTATGAGGAATTGCAGGAGCAGTCTCAAAACAAGATATCCTAGTTTTTGTTCTGATAAATCGTCCATCGATATTAAATAGAAATTTTGTAAGAATCATCTACCTAGCACAACATGGTATTGGATTTGTGATACCACATCTAATACCATGATTT
>JAICHE010000196.1 GCA_025922755.1 Nitrososphaeraceae archaeon | reverse complement strand
AGTTTCAAGTTAAATTTGGGTTGAAATTTTATCCATTCGTTTTTCTAATTCCTCCAGTCTAGCTCTGATTACATTAGGACTCGTTTTGGAAGGTTTTTGAAGTTTTTTTACTTTAATTGTTTTTGATTTTTTAGATGGTTTCTTTTTTGCAGATTTCTTTTTTGTAGATGTCCTTTTTGCCTTTATCTTTGATTTTTTGACGGTTGAATTGTTGTTTAATGCAGTTTCAAGAATTTTTCGCACATCGGAAATTATTTTTCTATAGTTAGACTTGGGCTCTAAGCTCAACAAAAAAAGGTCTCTTCCCATATCCAGGCTAATCGTGGTCACATTTTCATAGTTTGTAATTGACTCTTTTTCTTTTCCAAGCTTGAATTCTAAATTCTGAAGGTTGGTCCACCTATCAAAAGTATAATGAATTGCCATTTTTACTTCATTATCAGACAATAGTGGTAAATTTGATCGATTTTTGTGTGCAACCAAATCCCCCCTTGAATTTAAAACTCCTGTAAACCTAATCTTCGGGTTTGAATTCAAGACTTTGTTACATATTTTTTTAACATTCATCTAACATTACTCCAAATACCAAAACATAATTTAAGATATTTGGAAATTAGAGGGAGCATTAAACTAATTTGACAAAACCCGACGGGAGCATGCTAATTTTATTTTAAAGTAAATTTAGAGATTTAATCAAAAAACGATTTCCCCTCATGGACTTTTATTCTTGGTAGATAAAATGAGGATTTATTCTTACGGTCTAAAGTAAATGAAACATTCAGCCAAGAACAATTAGTGTTCCAGTCATCATTGAATGGTCAGGATCACATTGCCCTGCTGCAGAATTATAGGGCAATCCACATGCAAATGTAAACACTCCAGGTTTGTCTGCAACAAATTGAATTGTTTCACTTCCAGTTCTTGCCTCAAGAACCTTGGTGTTTATTCCCAATTCAGGAATTGAAAATGTATGAGTGTGTTTACGGGGGTTTGATATGTTTAGAATTACTGTATCTCCTTCATTTACTACAATTAGATTTGGATTCCATTGGTGTAATTCTACCAAAATAATTTCTTCTTGGCCTTCTTCATTTTCCACTTCTGCATAAAATTCAACTTCATCTAAAATAACATCAAATGTTCTTGTTTGCGGTTCAGCAGATGTTTGTAAATCTGATACTGATGCAGAACTTGGCGAAGTAGACACTCCCCCCATCATCATTCCCGGACCCATCATCATACCAGAACCCATCATGTGATTACCCATCATTTCTTGGTTCATCCAACCCGAATCCATCATATGATTCCAGTTTGTGCTGTTGCTCATCCATGGACCCATATAGTTTTGTTGAAATTCTGGATTCATCATCATTCCATGCATGAACTGCTGATTTTGCATCATGGTTCCCATCCATTGGTCCATGGAGTTTGGATTTTGCATCATTGTATTCATCCACTGATTCATAGCTTGTGGATTCTGCATCATTTGTTGATGCCATTGGTTCATAGATTGTGGATCATTCATCATCTGTTGCATTTGTTGAGAAGACATCATCATTGGAGAAACGGGTGTAGATGATTGAAAAATGGCATATCCTATTCCAATACCTGCAAAAAACACCCCTATTGCAATACCAATCACAATACCTTTGCTAACCATATTCAAATAGGATTTTTTTCAATAATATATACTGAATCAGAATTTCAAAAATGATTCTCAAAGGATGGAATAGACTTCGATTCTAGCCTAATTTTTTGCATTCTTCTGCACATTTTTTGCATGATTCTGCACATTTCACACAATCTTTATCATTTGTATGTTTTTCACATTCCATTGCACATTCATTACAAATTTTTTCACAAAGGTCACAAAGCATACTGGAAAATTTACTATCTCTGGACATGAATTGCGAGCAAACTCTACAAATATCAACACAATCATAGCATGATTTTATACATTGTACCCTGTTTTTTACATCATTATCTTCAAG
Organism: Nitrososphaeraceae archaeon; assembly: GCA_025922755.1. Taxonomy (GTDB): domain Archaea; phylum Thermoproteota; class Nitrososphaeria; order Nitrososphaerales; family Nitrosopumilaceae; genus Nitrosomaritimum. The sequence continues at coordinate 958 of JAICHE010000196.1, read as the reverse complement.
ACAAGATGATATACATTTCTCGCAATCATTAATACAAGAATTGCAAGCGTCAATACAATTTTGATTTGACATAATAAGAAAAGAAGGTTAGGAAAATTAAATCAAGTTTATGATTTTCAATGTTGAATCTGTAAAATGCGATCAGATTATTTTAGTTCTAAATTCCAATTTTTGCTAAAGTTTTCGTTGACAGTCAAATCCGAACAGCTTATCTACTTCAGAGGTTCTTATTCAACGAGGTTGGGCGAGACTGTTTTAGTTTTGTGAGCCTCATAGCAAATCTAAACTAAACGATTTATTTTTCTTTAATCATTCACAACATAATTTTCCTATTGGTTTATCCAAAACTTGAATTTCTAGAAAAATTATCCAAAGGATATTATCTAAGATAACGAAGGTCATGACGATTGAGAAGAATTGAAATTGTTTGTAATAGCAATCAAGGAGCCAGCGCAGAATATGTTTTCAATAAATACAAAGTTCCCTTTCATACTCAACAGATAACTTCTGATGAACAGAAATTATTGCGGTATATCGGAATTGTTCCAAATTCAATAGCTAGTGCCTTAACCAATGAACTAAATGAGATAATAGATACTAGTAAAAAGGATCTTTACATTACAAGTCAAGTTGTAGAGGCAACGTTATCAGATTATTTGACAAATTTAGAAAAAGAGCTTGTTGAAAAAGAAGTCAAAATTAAAAAAATGAAACTAGTAGAGGAATACAAATCGCTAACAGAGTCAAGTGTAAAATTTAGCAAAACTCTTCTTTTTATGATAATCATTGGTGCCGGAGTTGCCACAGTTGGGCTTTTTGCAAATAATTCTACGTTGGTAATAGGAGCCATGTTGATATCCCCACTACTAGGACCTATGACTGCTTTTTCATTCAATGCAGCAGTAGGAAAAACCCACAACATGCTCAAAGCAACTGTATCTGGTCTTATTTTGCTACT
>JAICHE010000195.1 GCA_025922755.1 Nitrososphaeraceae archaeon | reverse complement strand
TTTTTAAAAAGCAAAATTTTAGGACAGTTATGACTTTTGATTTAATTCGCTGGGAATTGGCTGTAAAAGAGAATCATCCAAATAATTTCAAATGATTCTTGAAAACTTAATGCTTACCAAAACAATCTAGAATATATTGACTTGTCTTAGATGTGATGGAAAAGGCCAATACAGAAATGAGTTTGGCCTTTTGGAAAAATGCGAGTCGTGTCAAGGATCTGACATGACCTTTGAAAGGGTTGGCAGTCAAGACTCTGAGTAAAGTCTGATTCTAAACTTTTGATTAGAGTTTTGCTAGTAGATTTGAATTTTTATTAATCTTAGGTTTTTGGTAATGATTTTCTACTTTAATTTTAAGACTTGATAATATTGATTGTGATATACCAAATCATAATGCTTGTCTAGCGTGTCTTTGTTGTCTGACCAAAATTTCACTGCATTTACAGAATCTGAATCAGGCTCTTTACCAATTACAATCCATTTATTATGATTCCAAGGCTCTTTGAAATATTGTTCGTAGAGAAATGATTCGATTCCTTCATTAAAATCAATCAAATTAGCTCCTGATGAGATCATTATCCGGTGTGCTTGGTATGAACCAGTCATTATCAAAATTTTGCCACCGTCATAATTTTCAAAAAGAAAATCAGAAGTCTCTTTTGCGTATGGAGCTTGCTTGTATATCCATCCACCATACGCATCCAAGTATGTAACCACCCCAAAGGCGGGACTTGCAATCTGAAAAACAAACAGACTTGCAATGATTCCAAAAATAATTTTTTTCTTGATTTTTTCTAATTTTAACAATGCAACTGATGCAAGAATAATTACAAGTGGGGTAAGAAATGTTGCAAATCTGGCATTGAACCACCATTGACTCATTTCTCCTATTCCGATAAACATTGTTGCAAGAGTAAACAACGCTGGCAGTGACATGTAAAAAAAGATAGAACTAGAATATGTCTTGATTTTTTGCTTAAAGTGACTATAATATCCCCAGCCGGAAAAACCTAGCAAGATGGGGCCAGAAATCATGACTGCAGCTGTCCCGTAAATGTAAAGAACATTTTGTGGTTGTAGATACAAAAAGTCTCTGTATGGTCTTTCAACTGCCTGTGATGACGCTGCATAAAATTGCGTATTTGCAAATTCTAGTGGGTTTCCATATGTAACTTGATTCCATCCTGCCCAAAAGGCTATTCCTGCAAATGAGACAAGTGAAATTAGAATGACTATTACTGCTCTCTTGTCTTTGCATTTTTTTATTCCAAAAGTCACTGCAAGCATTACTAAAACAGGTGCCAGAATCCAAGCCTCATATTTACAAAGAGTGGCAAGAAAAACAAAAAAGGATGCAAAAAAAACATTTCTAAAACTAACAGTATCTTGTGCAAGCCACTTTTGTAAAAAATAAACTGAAGCAACAAAGAACAGCAAAAACGGAGCTTCAGTCATTGCAGTTATTGACAGATATAGCAAGTTTGGGTTTGACGCATAAAGCATTCCTCCAGCTAAGGCAATCCACTGTTTTTTGGTACATGAAATTATGATTTTGTAAATTAGAACAGAAGTTAAGGCGTGCAATGGTAAATTTATCAACCCTGCAAGACCTGAGCTGAACAAAGAATCGACAAGAGATACGGGCAACATCATTAGATGAGGCAGTGGGAGCCAAACAGTTCCCGTTTGTATCAATCCTGGACGTTCAGAATCTACAAATTTTCTTGAGCTATACAGATGAGATGCTGCATCGCCATAATACAGAAAAGAGTTCTCATCTACTAGATACAAAATACCTGCGGATGCAATCCCCATTAGAATTGTAGATATGAAAATAACTCCAGAAAATTTTGCTCTGGTTTCATTTCTTTCTCTATAAGGAAGCAAGTTTGATACTTCCAGATTTAAAAACAATAACTATAGACATTACAGAAATCAGCAAAACCATCATTGCAATTGTCCCAAATTCAGGAACAGGAGTTGCCAGAGTCATAATCCCAAGGTTTTCATCCATTGCATATACCATGTATAATCCATCAGGACTGAATACAAAGCTTCGCGGATTATTATTGTTGTATGGTAAAAGTATCTCATGGTATTGCCCATCAACTGTAGTTAGATGCATTGTTCCTCCAGGTGGACCTCGTGAGCATCCACTGGATATGTGAATTATCATCTGACCATTTGGGGTCCACTTGGGTTCAGAGCCACAGTTTGTATCACGTGAAGGAACTTCAACAATCTCTCCTTGGGCTGGTTGGTATGCCAATACCCTTGTGGGTGGAAACGATGAGTCAAGGGTTCGCTTGAATAGAATTTTTTTTCCATCTGGACTAATATCAAATTGTGAAGACTCGAAATTAAAAACAAGTGCATGTGCATCATTTATGGGGTTTTGTGATTCCCCAGTTCCGATGTCAAGTAATGTATAGTCTACAGAACTTTCGGTTTTTTTATTTTCAACTGAAACAATAATGGAATATTTCTCAGGATTGTCCTCACTATAATAGTAATAATCAAAATCATAAACTTCTTTGGCAGATGTTAACTGGGTTACCTTGCCAGATTCCAAATCAAATTCATAGAGATTCCTGTCATCTAGTATCATGTGGATGGATTCTCCATCAGGCGAAAATAGAGCATCAAAAATTTGATGGTCTGCAGTAATGTCAGGAATAGGTAAGGCAGTCAAATCATCACCATCAGGCGTAATTGTGGCCAGATTTTGTTGCCACTTTTCATCACTAATCTTTTGAGTGTACCTAAATAGAATCAGATTATCTGCACTCCAGTCCAAGGGCATTGGACCGCTTTGTGGAATGTCAATTGTAATTTCATCTGTAACTCCTCGAAAAACAGGTTCTTTTGCAGTTACAGTAACCGTGTTACTTGAAAAACTAAAGATTTGGGAATTTGTTTTCCAAATGATTTGCGCAGAGACTGAATATTCTCC
>JAICHE010000194.1 GCA_025922755.1 Nitrososphaeraceae archaeon | reverse complement strand
ACATGCATTTTACATAAATTATCATAAGTATTTCCATCAACACCACATACAGGATTATCTTCGTTTGAACAAACTTTTGGTTTTTCTATGCCGGGTTTTGGAGGTGCGTTTTCCAGATAACCAGGATCAGCTGCAATCATTCCCAATATTCCAGCAATGAGCAATCCAACTACAGCGATTATACCATAAGTAAGATTCATTTTATCCACCTGTTAATTTTGCGAATTGTTCATTCTTGCTTAATTTTTCCATAAATTCAATATTAGATAATGCCACCACTGCAGATTCAACAACTGGCTTGTCAGGATCATTTAGAGCCTTTTCAAGTGCATCTTTTGCATCTTTAGAACCAATAACTCCAAGTGCAATTGCAGCTTCATGTCTTACAAACATACTTGGATCGTTTAGAGTTGCATCAACAAGAGGAGGGATTCCACTTGACAAGCACATCTGTCCCAATGAAAACGCTGCTTCATGTCTTACTAATTCATTATCATCATGTTTTAGGACCTTGGCAATGTGAGGAATTTTGTCTTCTCCACCAAAGTCAACCAAAATACAAGTTGCCCTAGTTCTTACTACATAATCAGGATGATCTAAAAGGTTTACAAAATAAGGAACATCCTTTTGCTCATATTTTGCCTCCATTTCTGCGAAAAGTTGAAGTCTATCATCAGTAACTACTTGCATTTAGCCTTGGAGGATTTTGAGTCCTATATTAGGTTAATCTAGAGTTTTAGACTGTTTTGAAACAAAATAGAGATCAGAAATACCATTTACAATCAAGGATTAGTTATTGGGGAAAAAGTAAACGATGAATCTGCAGGAAAACAGAAACGAATTCTAGGGGCAACTAAACCTAACTTAGTTTTCCTCCATCTGCCAAAGTTATGGGAAACGGCAGTTCATCGTTAATATTATAATGTGAATGTAATACTTAAGATTGATCCCATAGATTAAAAATCCTAATGCCAACTATTGAAAATAAGCATATTTCTTAAATCCAATGGAGATGTAATAAATATGAGGTCAAGGCCTAAACAAAATTGGAATAGTGTATGTGCATTAACGTCCTTTCGTGCAGACAAGGCTTTGAATCTCAATAATTTCAAACAAGTGTTGTATTATGGTTAAATGTAGAAAATGCGGAAAAGAAATGGAAGACGAAGAGGAAAATCGTAAAGATCGTTTAGATAATCGAAGAGGAAAAATCGAAAGCGACAAAATCTGTTCTGAATGTAATTAATTTAAACAACAAACTCAAACTGTAGATTCTGCATTAAATGAAATTTTAGATATGTATTTAATGGAAAAAATGCGATTAACACTAATGAGTGCAGTAATAGGACAAAAAGCACCAAATCTAGGAGTATCAGAGTGGGTTCAAGGAGCACCTACAAATTTAGATCAAGAAAAAGACAAAATTGTACTAGTAGAAGTTTTCCAAGTTAATTGCCCAGGTTGTTTTATGCATGCTATTCCAGAGGCCATCAATATTTACAATAAATACAAAGATGACGGAGTGAGAGTTTTAGGAATTGCAACTGCTTTTGAGGATTTTGATAAGAATACACTGGATAATCTAAAGATGCTTGTAGAAACAGGAGAGGTTATCGGAGAAACCAAGAATGCACTTTCAATGTATGGACAATTGAAAGACGGTAACAAGTTGCCATTTAAGATCCCATTTCCATTAGGAATGGATAACCTAACTAAAATTAACGGCGAGGTAAGCCAAGAGCAAATTATGAAATTTATTTATGCACAGCTTCCAGAATTTGATTCCCAACCAGAAGACTACAAATCACAGATAATTCAAAGAGTAAAAGATCATTTAATGTCAAAAGAGTATTCAGCTGAAACTTTTGAGAAATATCAATTACAAGGAACCCCTTCTTTTATTCTTGTTGACAGAAAAGGAATCTTAAGAGATGTGTCTTTTGGGCAGTCAGGACATTTGGATTCGATGATTCAAAAATTAATAGCAGAAGGATAATCACAACGCAATTAATCAATTTTTTTTACCTTTTTGGCTTTTGCCTAATTTTTAAAAAGTACCCATATGAACACTGAAAACATACAATTAGAAAAAAGGCTCATCGAGCAAGAAATCAAAATTCTAAAACAACAACTATATCAATTTGAGGAATAAGCATTCCTCAATTTTTCTATCCTAAAATTATCATAATCAGATTACATTATTCAGATTATTTTCAGGTCTATTAATCATCAAAATTACTTTTATTCAAGATGAGGGTTTTTGAGGTTCAGATTTAATTTTTTTAGAGTTTGATTTAGGTTTCCTGGTGGTTGGTTTTCGTGATTTATTCTCAAGAAGACCAATTGCTTTCTTGTTTGACAAAAGCCATGCCTTGAACATTTTTTCAAAAACATCATTCAGTTGGCTTTCTGAATCACCTACTTGATTTTTGTAGTCTTCCCAAGCTTTTATGATAGATTTGTTATTTTTCTTCAAAAATGCCAGTGCTTCTTTTTTCCCCAACTTAGAATCTGGCTTACATTTGGCATTTTATGTGTTAAGTTATCAAAAATCACCTATACGATGAACAAAACTGCAATTGATAATGCCACCACAATACAAAATCCTCCAATTATAGCAATTTTATCATTTTCCAATAAAATTAAAAAATAATTTTCAAAATAAAAACAATTCAAATTTTATTAAAAATTCAAGAAAGGATGTTTGAAAAAAGTCTCTAGATACTAAACAGTAAAGACATAATGGAATAATAAACAATCACACTAACTACAATTGCAATAACGCCGATAGTAGACTTTTTCAAACCTTGGCCAACCTCATTGCAATTAAGGCAGGGGCAGCAAAATACATTCCTAAATTCAACAAAATTATTCCTGTCCCATATCCAATCACTTCAACATCTGAATCTGCATCTACATAATTCAAAATCGATAGACTTGAGATTAAAGGGGTCATTGATAGTTTAACCAACTCTTTGAAAATTAGATTT
>JAICHE010000193.1 GCA_025922755.1 Nitrososphaeraceae archaeon | reverse complement strand
TTTTCTAGTCGTTTGGCTAAATCTAAAACAGCTTGAATATCACCCATCCCAAGTAACCTTCCAACAAATCTAGTAGGAGAGAATTTTTCTAAATCATCAATTCTCTCACCAGTTCCAATGTACATGATTTGAGCTCCTGTAGCTGCAGATGCTGCAATAGCACCACCACCTTTGGCAGAGCTATCAAGTTTGGTTACAATTATTCCCCCAACTGGTACTGTTTTGTTAAAGGCTTCAGCTTGATTGAAACATTGTTGCCCAATTGTTCCATCAATAACAAGTAATGCCAGGTCCGGGTCAGCGACCTTGTTAATTCTTTCCATCTCATCTAGAAGGTCTTGTTCTTGTTTGTGACGGCCTGCAGTATCAATTAAAATAATATCCAAAGGCAATTTTTCAAAATATTTTAGTCCATTTTTTACAATATCAGGAGAATCTTTGTTGTTTTCATCACCGTAAACTTCAACGTTAGATTTTTCACACATTGTTTTTAGTTGAACCAATGCTCCAGGTCGATATGTGTCAGCGCCAATAACTCCAACAGAATATCCTTGCTTTGTCAAGAACTTTGCAAGTTTAGATGCCACAGTAGTTTTACCACTTCCCTGAATACCAAGAAGAATTACCTTGTTTTGCTTACCAGGTTTGAAATTAAAATCAGTTTCATTTCCAAGTAATTTTGAGAGCTCATCGTACAAAATCTTGACAATGTGATCTTTTCTAGATAGACCAGGAGGCGGGGTTTCATTAAGAGAACGCTCTTCAAGATTTTTTGTTATCTCTAATACCAATCTTACATTAACATCTGATTGTAAAAGAGCTCTCTGAACATCTTTTGATAATTCTTTGATTAACTCCTCATCTATTCCAGATGATTTTACAATCTTCTTAATAGCACCCCTAAGATTTGTCTTGAGTCCGTCAAGCATCGTAATTTAGCCTCGCATCCACTATTTCAAACCTTCCTCTGTACCCATCCCAAAATTTTTCTCCTTTTTCAATTTCAATACTTCCTGAAAATAAAGGGCATTTCGTAACAAAAGTTTCTGCCTCACCACCTTCAAAATTTAGATTAAACTGATATTTTTCTGATAAATTTTCTAGAATATCAATTTCATTTTTTCCAATTGTCTTACCAAGCCAAGAATCATCCAGACCATCTGAAGATACGTTTGTAATTATGAAAACAAATCCCGACGAGATTAGGTCGTTCATGTATTTCTTTGGTTCAGATTCCCATAATGGTGAAAGGGATTTCAAATTTAATTCCTCACATATTTTTTCAAATTTATTTTTTTGAAATTTACTTTTTATTCCACCATGAACTAATCCTTCCACCCCATATTCCTTTATTGCAGTAGTGAGAATAGATTTTAGTAAATCCACCTCTTTTTCAGTATCGTCAGTTGCGGAGTCTATAGTTATTTGTGGAATATTCATCAAATCAGATTGCAATTTTGTCCATTTTAAATTTGGGTGGTGTAGCAAATGGCTTTCTTCAGATTTGGGAAATACACTCAGCAAACATTTTACTTCATGCCCTTGTTTTTTTGCCAAATAGATAGCATACGTGCTATCTTTTCCTCCTGAAAACAATGCAGCTAATCTCAAGGTATCAGTAATGCTATTCATTACAGACAAAATAACATAACTAAAATAAAATTTTCAGATGCTTCATTACTCATAATCCTCATCAACAATCAGACGGCTTTTCCGCTCATCATCAGCATCCAAAGTAAAATGTTTGGTGGATTATTTAGGTATAATTTTTCATAAAAGAGAGTTTTTTGAGAAAATCCTCAAAAATTTATTCAATTTACCAAATTTGGGACATGATGATCTATTTTTTATCCTATGAATGCATATAGTATGTAGGAAGCTGATACGATATTTTCACTATCGGGTCATATCTGGCATCGGTTTACTGGTGAAGAATCCGTCGACACTACGTAAAGGATGCAGCCAGCATTATTCAGCTTCCGAATTATTCTAAATTAAGAAAATGGAGTTAAATTAGATTTGGTCTATTATTTTGTCTTTTTGAGGAAAATTATTCTTCATCAATAACAAACCACGATAATCCTCGCATATCTTCCCAAATTTCTTCAGTGAAATTTGTCATATTTCTTACGATATTATATTAATTAAAAAAGCATGAATAATTCATTCGTTAATTTGCAATATGCCCATAAATGATTTTCAGAAAAATCATTAATAGACCCTTAAGATTAGGTCTCAACATGAGTAGAATCGGCTTAATCGAAGGGTACGATCCTGAAAGAGCAAGAAAAGCTTTGGATTTACTTTTGAGGGATCGAAAAAATGAGTTCGAAGGAATAGCACAAGCGATGAGAATTCCTACAAACTCCGAAGAGTGGGAGATCATAATTTTGAAATTCTGTTTAGATTTTGAGCAATGCTTTGACATATGGACTGGAACAGAAGAACCAGATCATACTAAAACCCACAAGTGTATGACCATAATGCGCGAAATCGCAAAAGGGAAAAAAACAGTTACAGAAATTTCCCACATACAAAATGTGGCCTATAACCTATACAAAGAATTCCACAACATATACCAAAGAACATCCTAAAAGGTTTCAAAAAAATCCGATACAAATAACATAAATCTAATTAAATTCTAAACAATATGTTGAAAATTAAATCTTTTAGGAATTATTTTCAGGCCAGTATGATTTTGTTTCTTTCAGTTTTTGTAATATCCAGCCAAGTGAATTTAGAAAATGCCGAAGGTGTTGCATATTTTCCACCACCACTAAAACAGATCAAAGATGGAATAAATCCCATCAATGTAACTTGTACTGAAGGCTTGGAGCTTGTCTTAAAGCAAACAAATGGACAACCTGCATGCTTGAAACCAACAAGTGTTGCCAAACTAATTGAACGCGGATGGGCAATTCATGTTTTACCAGACTATGATTCAGAAAACAATAATTCAGAAATTTTTGCCTTGGGAGAATATTCCGTAGAGACAGAACATG
>JAICHE010000192.1 GCA_025922755.1 Nitrososphaeraceae archaeon | reverse complement strand
GTTGTCAATTGTTGGATTCTCATCATGGGCCCATCACATGTATGCAACAGGAATGACCTTTACCGAGAAAACAGTATTTATGATTGGAACATTAGCAGCGGTACCAGCATCTGGGATGCACGTGTTTAACTTTATTGCCACAATGTGGAATGGAAGAATCAAATTCTCCACCCCAATGATGTGGGCTGTTGGCGGAATTGCTTTATTCTTCTCCGCAGGAGCAGGAGGAGTTGCAAATGCTGCAATGCCATTAGACTTTACAACTCACGATACATACTGGGTAGTTGGTCACTTCCATCTATTTGTGATGGGAACAATTGCCTTTGGTACAATTGGATTCATCTATTACATGTTCCCCTATGTTACAGGAAGAATGTACAATGAAGCTATGGGAAAAGTACACTTTGTATTATCCTTTATAGGAACAATTTTAGTATTCTTTACTCAACACGTTCTCGGTTTGTACGGAATGCCACGAAGAATATTTGATTATCCAGAAATACCAGAGTGGGTTGCTATGAACCAAATTGCAACAGTCGGAGCAATGATAATTGGAGTTAGTATGGTTATCTGGTTGATAAATATGATTCATAGTTCCGCCAAAGGAAAGCCTGCAGACATCCATGACCCATTTGGCCTTGGAGGCAAATACTACTATCCATTTGAATCAAAAAACCCCCACCACTAGGAGATAATGAGAAATGAGCGAAACTGAAACTGTATACCGAACAACCCCTGCAAGAACAGGAAAAATGATGGTAATCATGCTAGGAATATGTATTGTGGGTGGCGCCATTTTCTTTGGAATGTGGGATTACTGGATTTCACAACCCTCCCCAGCTTCTATTGCTATGAGTGGCGTAACAGATCACAGTGCACCTGCAGTAGCTACAGGCCAGACAATTACAATCGATTTGAATTTTGTTCAAACTCCAGATGGGTTTACTGATTTGGCTTTTAATGCATTGACAGGAGAACCAGGACACAATCCAACAATTAATGCTGCAGTTGGAGATAAAATAATTTTCAATGTGAAAAACCAAGATGGAGGTTTCCATGCATTTGGTGTGACAGCTGACGAAGAAGGATTTGCAGGAATAATTCCTGGTAGTGAAGTTGCAAGCGCATCAGCTCCATTAAAGAAAGGGGAATCAGATTCATCCGAGTTTGTCCCTACAGAACCAGGAACTTACTATTACATTTGTACCGTTCCAGGACATAGAGATTTGGGAATGGTTGGAGAAATTATAGTTGAAGAATCTTCAGGACCTGCAGAAGCTGCAGCACCAACTGGAGTAAGTCATGATTTCAGTGTCACATTTGTAGAATCTGAAGATGGATTTAGTGACTTGGCCTTTAATGCATTGACAGGAGAACCTGGACACAACCCAGACTTTGTTGTAAATTCTGGTGATGAAGTAACATTTACTGCCACAAATGGGGGTAAAGGATTCCACGCATTTGGAATTGTAGCCTCTCCTGATGATTTCAATAACTCATTATGGGGGTCTGAAATCGCATCTTCATCTGCTCCTCTAAAAGCTGGTGAATCAGGAAGCACCACATTTACTGCTGGTGCCCCCGGAACCTATTATTACATCTGTACAGTTCCAGGACATGCAGCATTAGGTATGCAAGGCTCATTTATCGTCGAATAACATTGGCAATCCAATATCTTGCTCTTTCAACTCTAATAGTTTTGTACTCTCTAATGTTTGTTGGAGGATATGTTTCAGCTGCTGGACTTGGATTAACGTGCCCAGAATGGCCTTTATGTCCCAATGGTATAATGCCAGATGAAGAATATCTTATAGAATGGATTCATAGACTAGTCGCGGCAACTACCGGAACTCTTGTTCTTGCCACTGCTGTAGCAAGTTGGTTGAATAAAAATGCAGGAAAAAAAATCAAATTTACAAGTGCTTTTGCAGGCGTACTAGTGGTCACCCAAATTACTTTAGGTGCAGTTGTAATTGATACAATGCTGCATGCAGTATTAGTTGCAATTCATTTGGGTGTTGGAATTCTATTGTTTGCAATGGTTCTGCTAACTACCTTGTTTGCATTTAGAATATCAAAAACAACTATCACAACTAAGACTTAGATTTGAATTTTAATTTCTCTGGAAAATATATGTAAATAACAACGACCAAGAGTGTCAAAGCGCCAATAATTATTGAAATAAAGAAGATTTGTCCAAATGGACTTTGTGTACCCATATTGAAGGTATACGTCAAAACACCTGAACTTCCTTCCATGTCATACAAATCAACTCTGACTATGTGATTTCCAGGTTTTTCCCAAATGTATTCATGATCCACATGACCTCCTTGATATGATTTAGGTGGGATTGCATCAATTTGCTGTTCATTGTAAAAAATTCGAACTCCCATAGTAAAACTATCTACTTCTTCAAAGTCCGAACCTGTCACTCTAAATAAAATCGTTGAAGGCTCTCCTATCTGTGGAAACTCAGGTAATGTAGCAACCTGTACTCTATATCCTCCAAGAAATGATTCAGCCGAATTAAACATAGAATGGGCAAAGGCTTCAGATATCACAGGCACCATAATTAATACTAAAAATATCATCAACACAATTGATCGCAATTTTGCCAATCTGATTATTGACCATGTATCAGGAATATAGTGTTAATCAATTTCTTCTGGAAAATCTTCAAAACCTTTAAATCCTAATTGGCAAGAAACAGATTCGTTGACTGTCGTAAGCAAATCAATCGATATTAAAACACCAGTAGAGAATGTTTTTACCTATTTTGCAAGACCAGAACACGTATCTGATCAAATCAAAAACGATTCTGTTGGAATGACTGTAGTTCCAATGGATATCAAAGATGGAATGGGTGTAGGAACAACCTTTAGAGTAATTGGTGATTTTAGTGGTAAACGCTTAGAATGGGATTGTGAAACAACAGAATTCATCAGAAACGAGAAAATCTCTGCAAAACAATTTGAGGGACCATTCAAAAGATGGCAAATCACCAAT
>JAICHE010000191.1 GCA_025922755.1 Nitrososphaeraceae archaeon | reverse complement strand
CCTAAAATTACCCAAAATATGGTACCTTGGCTAAATTCCAAAACTTTCCATAAAATTTTTTGTTGGTTAGTAATTCTAATTATTAGGAAATTATATTCTCTTTTAATTCTTTATTCCAATTAAATTATTTTTTCTTTGCTATCTGTTTTTCTAAGAGGGAATTAACCACGTGTGAAAAACTCACAGACTTGTTTTCTTCTAGTATTATCTTGGATTGGGCTAATCTTATTTTCTTATCCAATTCATCATCTAGCATAATTGTAATTCTCTTTGCCATTTGTTGCTACCATCTGTTTTGGTTATTTGAGCCTTTTTTGGTTCTTGACTTTGTTCTTAAAATTGCACCACAACAAGGACATCGAAGACTTTCAATAGCTAAAAACATACTACACATTGAACATCTTTTTTGCCCAATTTCATATCTTGAACCATTTGGAACTTTTTTACCTTTAAAGTCTTCACAAATTCCTTTACAACAATATCCCATTAGAGATCACCATTCCCAAATGTATCGTGACAACAAGGACATCTAGAATATTTTGAGACTAAATTTAGATTACATGTTGGACAATACTTTCTAAATATCTCTACTTGAGAATTTCTAAATGAAGAATTTACATCATAATATCTGCAAACACTTCGACAGGAATTCTCACTCAATTTTTATCCTCACCCATATTAAAGAAAGTTCCACACTCTTTACAAAAAATACCGTAGTTTTCAATTTGAACTGAAATGTTTCCACAGTTAACACATATCTTGATTGATTTGTTTACAGTTTGTTTTTTTTCCTCAAAACTGTTTGTTTGAAATACCTGAGTTTCCATATATCTATTAGGAATGACTCCTAATTAAGTATTGTTATTAATTAGGAATCATTATCAACTAATAATACCTATAAATAAGATAAATTGCTAACAAAGACATGCAGCAATTGGAGGATTTGGTCTCTTCTTTACGTGAGGAAGGGTTTCGAATTACCCCTCAGAGAGTGGCAATTCTGGAATATCTTTTGAGAACTGATGACCACCCAAGTGCAGAGTATATTCACCAAGTGGTAAAGAAACAATATCCTATGGTGAGCCTTTCTACAGTATACAAAACCCTTGATCTTCTTAAAGAAAAAAAACTGGTAGGACAAATTGAAGTTGGAGGAGAAACAAGATTTGATGCCCACACTGATGCTCACATTAATTTGGTTTGCATGAACTGTGGGAAAATTGACGACCTTGATGAAAATTCTCTTAATGAGATTCAAAGCCGAGCAGCCAAAAAATCAAAATATTTGATTTTAAATGCTAATTTTGAATTATTTGGATATTGTAATGATTGCAAGTCTAAATTTAACTAAGAAATCTATCTTTGTATATTATCAATAATGAAATTAACAATGTAATATAATACCAATTAAAGAGTAATACATCTAATGAAAAAAAGACCAACAAAAAATTTCCGAATTTTAAAAACCAAAATACGCAGAATTCTTGTACCTGTAGATGGTTCAAAGACATCCATCCGAGCTTTGTCTTTTGCGATAAATTTAGCTAAATTCACAAAATCCAAAATTATAGCTTTACATGTATTGCCAACAGATGTCTCCTCATTATCTATTATTGAGCTTATGAAACCATTGTCCTCAATTCAATCAAAAGATTTTGAATTGAAGCTAGGAAAGCATGGAGAAAAAATAATTGAATCTGCAAGTAATCGCTGTAAACAAAATAAAATCGAATTTTCATCAAAAATAATAAAAGGAAATCCTGGGTATGACACAATTAAATTTGCACATGACAAGAAAAATTCTATTGATCTTATAATTATGGGCTCAAGAGGTGAGGGACATGCTGAAGAAATCTTACTTGGAAGTGTTTCTTATCATGTTATTCATAAATCCAAAATTCCAGTAATGATTGTAAAATAATTTAAAAATGAAGTTTTTTAAAAAAAAAGACTCTGAAAATTATCTTGCCAAATTAGAGATGCTAATTTGTACAATGAAGGATACTGGGTTTCTTACTGATGATAATGTAGAAAGTGCTATTAGAAATACTCCTAGACACCTCTTTGTTCCTGACTCTCAAAAGAGCGAGGCCTATGAAAATGCCCCTGTGCCCATCATGAGTGGTCAAACAATATCTCAGCCATCTGTTGTGGCAAGAATGACTGAATGGTTGGACCTTAAAGAAGGTCACAAAGTTTTAGAAATTGGAAGTGGATCAGGTTGGCAAAGTGCAATTCTTTCAAATCTTGTTGGTACTGGAAAGATTTTCACAATTGAGAGACACTCAAAATTAGCAGAATTTGCAAAAAAAAATTTAGAAAAATTGGGGATAAAAAATGTAAAGATAATACACGGCGATGGGAATCTTGGAATTTCTGATGAATCTCCTTTTGACAGGATATTGATCACTGCTGCATGCAAGAAAGTTCCTGAAAGATTATTGGACCAATTAGTTATGGATGGTCTATTGTTAGCACCTGTCGGAGAGAATATTCAGTCCTTGGTGTTGCTAAAAAAAACTTCCAATGGAATAGTTGAACTTAAAAATCAAAAGGGATATGTTTTTGTTCCATTTGTTTGAGAAAATACGGGCCTAGAGGCTTCGTTTTACTACAAAATCTAACAATTCTACAAGTTCTCTTTTTGCAGAACCTTTGTATTTCGATAAGGATTTTTCTGCTTTTTCTGCATATTTTAGAGCCTGACTTCGAACGTTTTCTTCTATGCCTAACTCGCGAATAACATCAACTGCATCTTTGAGATCTTTTTTAGATGCCTTTTGGTTTCCAAAGGCCTTTAGGATCACTTTTTTGTTTTTACCTTTTGCGGATTTTATTGCCATAAGAATGGGTAACGATTTTTTACCTTCTCTTAGGTCATTTCCTACTGGTTTTTTCGTAATCCTTGGATCCCCCATAACTCCAATCAAATCATCTGTTATTTGAAACGCAATACCTAGATTTCTTCCAAATGAAGAAAGATTTGAAATATCTTTTGCTTTATTTGTGGCACAAATT
>JAICHE010000190.1 GCA_025922755.1 Nitrososphaeraceae archaeon | reverse complement strand
TACCAGAAAATTCCAATGCAAAAGATTTGGCTGGTTTGATTCATGCCGATATTGCTAAAGGATTTTTACACGCAATAGACTGTAAAACAAAACAAAGGATAGGATCTGATCACAAATTAAAAAATGGAGATGTAATCAAAATTGTCTCCACATTAAGCAGAGGTTAACTTGATAGGTTTAGGAATTGAAAGCACGGCACACACATTTTCCTGTGCAGTAATAGAAAAAAAAGGAAAAAAAGGAAAAATATTATCTGATGTTCGAAAGATTTACCGTCCTCCAGAAGGCGAAGGAATTCACCCTCGAGAGGCTTCAAGACATCACATTGAAAACAGCTCAATTGTTTTATCTGATTGCCTCAGAGAAGCTAAAATTACAATAAAAGATTTGGACCTTGTTTCATATGCAGCAGGACCTGGGCTTGGCCCTTGCCTGAGAGTAGGAGCAGTAGTAGCACGCTCCTTGGCATCGTATTACAAAATTCCGATTTATCCTGTAAATCATGCAATAGGTCACATCGAGCTTGGAAAACTTTTGACTGGGGCAAAAAATCCTTTGGTCTTATTGGTTTCAGGAGGGCATACCATGCTACTTGCATTTCTTAACAAACAATGGAGAGTTTTTGGTGAAACCTTAGATATTACTCTAGGTCAACTTCTGGATCAATTTGGGAGATCTATGGGATTTGCTTCTCCTTGTGGAAAAAACATTGAAGAACTTGCTCAAAAATCATCCAAATATTTTACTTTACCTTATTCAGTCAAAGGAAACGATGTTTCATTTTCAGGATTGCTATCTTCAACTAAATCTATAATTAAAAAAAATAAAGCAGATGCATGTTTTTCGCTACAAGAAACTGCATTTGCAATGATTAGCGAGGCAGTTGAAAGAGCTTTATCATTTACTAGAAAAAAAGAATTGTTAATTGTAGGCGGTGTGGCCGCTAACAAAAGATTATCAGAAATGTTAAAGGATGTATGTAAAAGACACAACAGTAAATTTTTTGTTGCTCCACAAAGATTTGCAGGAGATTGTGGTAGCCAAATTTGTTGGACGGGATTATTGGAAAGCCAAGTTAAAAGTGGAGTTTCTCTTGAGGAAACATTTGTTACTCAATCTTGGAGATTAGATACCGTAAAAATTAATTATTAATCTCCTCAATAGCTGCTTCAATATTTTTTAACCAATCTTTTGTATTTTGTACTCCAAACTTGAAAGTTGTTTCACCTTCATTGGTCTTTGCGGTAAAACAAACCTTTTTCATTAGCTTTCCTTCCTTCCAAGCCGTTACAACATCTTTTAACTGAATATCGATCACAGTATCTCCAAAATGTTTTGAAAAATCCATCATTCTAGCTCTGGTTTTATCAAAAGCCAATCTTTTATTGGTAAGTGTAAGTATTCCTGAGCCCAAACTATCTTCACTACAATCTTCTTGTTTTAGGCGTTTTTCTCCTTCTTCCATGTAAGATATCTGCAATTCGGGAAATTTGTATGTTTTTCAATAACTTCTAAATTATGAAAACAAATTGGCAAATGTGATGGAATTAGTAAAAAAAGGGGCGGAAGCTGACATTTACACTTCTATTTGGAATAATTTCAAGACAATTATGAAAATTAGAAAGCCAAAAAATTACCGTAATCCTACACTTGATAAAAATTTACGAAAACAGAGAACAATAAGAGAATCTCAAACTTTGATGGAGGTAAAATCATTTGGAATTCCAACACCATTGGTCTACTTTGTAAATTTAAGAGACTCGTCAATAATAATGCAAAGAATTCCAGGAAAACCTATTCATGATTTGCCAAATTCTAAAATAATTTCTCTGTCTAGACAAATGGGTAATCATGTTGGACTTTTACATAAAAATGGAATAATGCATGGAGACTTGACTACATCGAATTTTATTTTATTTCAAGATAAAGTCTATGTTATTGATTTTGGTTTGTCTCAAAAAACAATCAAACCTGAAGATCATGCAGTAGATTTGAGGCTAATAAAAGAAATTCTTAACAGTGCCCATGCTAGTATAATGGAAGAATCGTGGAAAAATTTTCTTTCAGGCTACAGAAATGTTGTAGGTTCCACAACATACTCAAAAATCATAAAATTAGTCTCAGAAATTGAGAGTAGAGGAAGATATGCCACAGTCGTTTGATCTTTTTTTTGCATCTTCAAACCAACATAAATTCTCAGAAGCAAAAAAAATTTTAGATGAATTTGGAATTAATCTTGGTTTTTTCAAATGTAATTTAGAAGAGATTCAATCTGACTCATTAAAAGAAATTGCCAAACACAAGGCAACCCAAGCTTTTGATAAATTAAGAAAACCTGTAATTGTAGAAGATGACGGTCTATTCATAGAATCACTAAATGGATTTCCTGGTCCCTATTCATCATATGTTTTCAAAACTATTGGAAACAAAGGGATCATAAACTTAGTAAAACAAAAAAGAAAAGCAAAATTTGTTTCTATAATTTCTTATCATGATAAATATTCACAAATATCTTTTGAATCCAAGGTAAATGGTATGATTTCAAAAAAAATTTCTGGAAAAGACTGGGGTTATGATCCAATCTTCATTCCATCCAAATTCAAAAAGACTTTTGCACAGCTAGAAAATAAAAATGAAATATCTCACAGATTCAAAGCTTTGAAAAAATTTGCTAATTGGTACCTTGATAACTAGAAATCCATCTATCTACACTTCGTTCATTGTTTTGTAAAATCACAATTCTAGATACATAGCTTTCATCCATTATCGAAAATATTTTACTTTGTTTTACTATTTCTTTACTAAAGTTTTTTACTTCTTCCATCTCCAACATATTTTCATGTTCCAGTCTATTTGTGGAGCGCCCTACATGCATGTAGGATTTTATCTCAACAAAATGTGGACTAGACTCTTCTATCATTTTTGCAAATGCAGGAATCATTTCGCTATGATCATTATAGTCTCTTATCAAAGTAATCCTAAGAACAGTTCTTGTGTCAAGATCTTTGAGCATTTGAAGAGTTTT
>JAICHE010000189.1 GCA_025922755.1 Nitrososphaeraceae archaeon | reverse complement strand
TTGGTGCGTCCATTCTTGGTCTTGGCAGAGCAGTTGGTGAAACAATGGCAGTTACAATGTTAATTGGAAATGCAACTGGGATCAATGCAATCACTTCATCTTTATTCAAGCCTAGTCAAACTATGCCCAGTATTATTGCCAATCAATTTGTAGAGGCATCTCCTGCATCTTTACATCTTCCAGCATTAATTGGAGTTGCTTTAGTTATTTTACTAATTTCTATGGTGATAAATATTGTAGCTCATATCCTGGTAACTAGAATGCTAAAAGTAAAGGAGGGTGCAATTAATAATTGACTACTACACAACAAAGAAGACAGGAATATAGGGCTTTATTCAAACAAAATGTTTCGAAACGATTAGTTGTTGATAAAGCAGTAAGAATTATTGTTTTTGCCTGTGTGGTTATCGCAATAATTCCGCTTGGCAGCATACTCGTTGAAGTTTTCAAAAATGGAGCAGCCGCTATTAGTTATGAATTCTTAACTGAGGTTCCTGGTTCAATTGGATCTGGTGAAGGTGGAATTGGGCCTGCTATTCAAGGAACTCTGATAATTATTGGATTGTCAAGCCTTATTGGAGTTCCAATTGGCGTAATGTCTGGAATTTATCTTTCTGAATATGGAGATAACAGACTTGCAAGAAGCATCCGATTCTTCAATGATGTCTTTATGGAATTTCCTTCTATTGTTTTGGGGATATTTGCATTTTTGATGATTGTATTGGTACTGGGTCACTTTTCAGTCTGGGCAGGAGCATTTGCTTTATCTTTGATAATGTTTCCAATTGTTGCAAGAACTACAGAAGAATCTCTGAAGATGGTTCCTGTAACTTATCGTGAGGCGGGAACGGCATTAGGGCTCAAAAAATGGGTTATCACGTTTAGAATTGTAATTTCTGCAGCAAAAAGTGGCATGATTACGGGAATATTACTTTCAGTCTCTAGGATCGGTGGGGAAACTGCGCCATTGATCATGACTATTCTTGGAAGTAGTCAATTTTTTAGCAGTATGGATGTACCGATGGATGCACTTCCTCTTAGAATTTGGCGATTGTCTTTATTGCCATATGATAGTGCACAACTTCAAGGTTGGGGAGCAGCTTTAGTTTTGATTATTATTATTCTTGGAATTAATCTTGGTGTGAGGTATTATTTTGCAAATAAAAAAGGAAAGGGATTGTTTGGACATCTTATTAAAAAAGGAACGTTTGATAAAAAATGACTGCGATGACTACTAGTCCACCATCTTTGAATAGTTCATCTGTTTCAGAACCATCATCATTTACTCCTGAAATAGAAAAAAAATACAAAATGATTGCCGAACACGTTACTATCAGCTACGGTGATTTCCCTGCTGTTAAAGACATTACCATGAAATTTCCTGAAAAATCAGTGACTGCTTTGATTGGACCTTCTGGATGTGGTAAGACCACTTTTCTAAGATGTCTAAACAGAATGCACGACATGACAAAAAATGCAAAAGTCGAAGGCAAAGTAATGATAGACAATATTGATCTTTATGATAAATCCATTGATCCAATTTACCATAGAAGAAAGGTTGGAATGGTTTTCCAAAAACCAAATCCATTTCCAACAATGTCGATTTATGATAATGTTACTGCAGGTTTAAAACTCAATGGTGTAAGGGACAAAAAAATTCTAGATGAAATTGTAGAAGATTCACTAAAGATGGCATACCTTTGGAATGAAGTAAAAGGAGATTTAAAAAAATCTGCCATTGAATTATCTGGAGGCCAGCAACAGAGATTATGCATTGCAAGAGCTCTTGCAATCCAGCCAGAGGTGCTATTGATGGATGAGCCTGCATCGGCCCTTGATCCTATCGCCACTCAAAAAATTGAAGAGACAATCACCGAACTAAAAAAAGAGTATACTATAATCATTGTAACTCATAACATGCAACAAGCAGTTAGAGTTTCAGATTATACTGGATTCATGTATCTGGGAGATTTGATTGAGTTTAGAGAAACAAAGAACCTATTCACAGATCCTAAAAACGAACTGACTGCAAAATATGTTCAAGGACAATTCGGATAATGACTAGGCTAATTGACCCTTCACTTGAAAAACTGTCTCGAATAATGTCTGAAATGGGAGATATGGCAGTAGAGAGTATTTCCTTAGCCGTTGATTCATATCTTGAAGGAAAAAATACCATGAACAAGGTTTATGAATTGTCTGAGGCAATTCGCAACAAGTACTTTGAAGTTGAAGATTTGATTTTTGATATGCTTTTGAAATATCAACCCGTCGCAGATGATTTTAGAATGATTCGCTCCTCCACTGAAATATCATATGCCTTTTCAAGATTTGGAAGATATGCATACGACATAACGCAAGTAAGGGATTTGTTTGGAGATATTTCTGAATGTACCAATGCATCATTGTTTGAAATAACAAAAAAAGTAAAACATATGATAAAAGAGGCTGTTCTCTCCTTTGCAGAATTGGATGTTAGAAAAGCGACAAAAATTCAAGAAGATGAGGAATTCATTGATAAAATCTACAAAGAAAGATTACCAAAACTAATTGAATCTAACAATACGAAATGTGCACTTGCAGAAGCTTTGTTGTTACGATATTTAGAAAGAATTGGTGATCATGCAGTATTCATGAGTGATGCAATAAACTATATTGTTACAGGAAAGCACAAACCAAGCGAAAAAAGAATAGCTGAACACACCAAATCTTGAAGATATACCAATTAATCGAGTTAACTGATTTTCATTTATTGCTGGGTGTTGTGGATAGTAGCCTTAATGAAATTCAATAAAATTTTTTCATTTTCTTTATATTTTTCCAATTCTTTCCGATATTTTTCAACACCCTTTTTGAAATCTCGAAAGTATTCTCGTAAATGAAAATTAAGATGTTCATTATGATATTCAAGCCCGATTCTTGAATCAAGAGTATTTTTAGTTATTGCTATTAAATGAGATTTTCGTGGAGAAAATTCATGAACAAGTTTACTTCTAACGTCTTTGTATATGTCAAAATTACTATTTAGTATCACATATTTTTCACCAAG
>JAICHE010000188.1 GCA_025922755.1 Nitrososphaeraceae archaeon | reverse complement strand
ACAAACTTGTCACCAAACTAACTCTTGCAGAAGCAAAAGAGATTCGACCGAAGATTGGTCCAGGAATGGAGAAAAAAATCTTAGCTTCAACTGAGGCACTGGACATGGGAGTAAAAGAAGCCCTGATTGCAAATGGGCAAAAAGAAAATCCCATATCCTCTGCAATTTCTCATGATAACTGTACGGTGATTCAACATGAGTGAAGATCAATTTATGGGAAATCTCTATCAGAGATTTCCAGTAACAGTTGAGAAAGGCAAGGGGTCTCATGTATGGGATATTGATGGGAAAGAGTACATCGACTGCATGGGAGGATACGGAGTTGCCCTAGTTGGACATCAAAATGAAAGAGTCAACAACGCAATCAAAGAACAAGTAGACAAAATCATAACAGTTCACAGTTCTCTTTACAACAAAACAAGAGAAGAATTTCTCAAAACACTGATTGGTCTTGCCCCAAAAAATCTTACACAAGTTCATCTTAACAACAGCGGGGCAGAAGCAGTAGAAGCTGCAATGAAGTTTGCAAGAAAGTTTACAGGTAAAAAAGGAATGGTTGCAATGAAAGGTTCCTATCACGGAAAATCTTTTGGAGCTTTATCATTAACATTTAATCCAAAATATAAAAAAGCATTTGCACCACTAGTAGAAAAAGTATCTTTTGCATCATACGGCGACATTGAATCTCTACGCTCAGTAATAGATGATGACACTGCATTTGTAATTCTAGAGCCAATCCAAGGAGAAAGTGGGATTGTTGTTGCCCCCGATGGATTTTTGCAAGAAGTTAGAAAGCTTTGCGACGAGAAAGGAATTCTTTTAATTTTTGACGAAATTCAGGCAGGCCTTGGAAGAACAGGACGATTATGGGCATGTGATCATTGGAATACAACCCCAGACATTATGTGTCTGGCAAAAGGAATTGCAGGAGGAGTTCCAATGGGAGCAACACTTGTCAGACCAGATATTCTGGCAGCAATTAGCAAAGGAGAACATTCCTCAACTTTTGGTGGAAACCCATTGTCATGTGCTGCAGGAATTGCAGCACTCAAGGCATTAACTGAAGATGGGTTAATTGAAAATTCTGAGAAAATGGGAAAAATTTTCAGAGAAGGACTAGAAAAACTAAAAGAAAATCACCCCATCATTCGGGAAGTAAGAGGAAAAGGTCTAATGATTGGAGTGGAATTGAAATTTGAAGTAAGAGACGTATTAATGAATTTGATCAAAGAAGGAGTGTTAATGTTGTACTCTGGAAGAAACATATTAAGAATTCTACCTCCTCTGGTAATAACCGAAGAAGACATAACAAAAGTTTTACAAAGCTTAGATTCAGTACTTACTGAAGAGGAGAAGAAAAAAAGTGTTCAAGGATAAAGTAGATGAAAAAATTATCGATTTTCTCAAGGAAAATTCCAGAGAATCTTTTGTCGATATTGGAAAAAAATTAAAACTATCAGAATCAGCGGTTAGAAGACGCGTCAAAAATCTTGTGGATACTGGAGCGATAAAGAGGTTCACACTAGAGCTTGGAGAAGAAAATGTAACCAGTGCAATAGTTCTAGTTTCAGTTGATTCTGCAACAGATACATCCAAAGTTTCAGTAAAGCTTGCCAAACTTGAAGGAGTAAAGACAGTTTATGAGATCACTGGCCAGTATGACATTACAACAATTATCAGTGCCTCAAACATTGCAGAGATAAACAACAGCATTGACGCTCTAAGAAAAATTCCCGGAGTAATAGATACCAACACGGTCATAATTTTAAGAAAAATAGTCTAAACCGACATTCGTTTTAAAATTTCTAAATATTTTGAAATTAGGATCATCTTTGTTAATTTTCAACGAATTTAGTACGAATATGTTTATATGGAAAAATAATGTCAACGATTTCTGTAATGAAAGATCCGAATTACTATGCAGACTTGTACAACTCGTATGAAAAGAATCCAAAGAAAATAAGAGTTCTAGACAGTACCCTAAGAGAGGGAGAGCAACACCCAGGAGTTTCCTTTACAAACAAACAACGAATACAAATTGCATGGATGCTTGATTATTTCGGAGTAGATCAAATCGAAATATCCCCTGTCGTATCTGATGATCATAAAGAAGCAGTAAAGACAATCATCAAACAAGGATTAAAGGCAGACATTGTTTCTCATGGACGTGCACTAAAAGAAGACATTGATGTTTCACTGAGTTGTGATGCTAAATGGTGTGCAGCATATCTAGGTATTTCAGACATTCATCTAAAGGACAAACTACGAATTACAAGACAACAGGCAATGGATAGAGCAGTTGAAACAGTAGAGTATGCAAAGTCTCATGGATTAAAAATTAGATTTACAGTTGAAGATGGCAGTAGAGCAGAACCTGAATTTCTCTTAAAGATGTGTAGGGCAATAGAAGAGGCAGGGGTAGACCGAATTAGTCTTCCAGACACTGTGGGGATTCTTCGACCAGTTGGAATGTACAATTTTGTTAAAAAAGTAAGATCGGCAGTAGACACTCCCCTTGATGCACATGTACATAATGATATTGGGTTTGCACTTGCAAATGCTTTTGCAGCATGTGATGGTGGAGTAGATCAAATCCATACCACCATTGACGGAATTGGCGAAAGAACAGGTATTCCATCACTTGCAGAAGTTTCAGTGGCACTTACTTATCTTTACAAATCCCCTAATGACTTTAGACTAGACATGCTTCAAGACTTGTCCCGATTAATTGAAGAATATACAACAATCAAGCCCTATGATTCAAAGCCTATTGTCGGAAGCTCTGCATACAAACACAAGGCAGGTACACACCTCGCAGCTATTCTTAGAAATCCTGCAGCCTATGAGCCAATACCACCAAGAACAGTAGGTAACCGAAGAAGAATTGTTTTTGGAGAGCTTGCAGGAAAGACTGGAGCATCCTATTTAATGTCAATTTTGGGTCTTGAGAAAGACAGTGAATCTGCAAAGGCAGTTGCCTTGGGTTTGAAGAATTTACGAATGGGAGATCTCATAGAGATTCCTTTAGCAGATAGACTCGAAAAAAAGATAATT
>JAICHE010000187.1 GCA_025922755.1 Nitrososphaeraceae archaeon | reverse complement strand
TGACCAGGTAACCTCATCTCCTACATTGATTGTTGCCTCATATGGAATGAAACACTCGTTGGTAGATTCACACCCAGGAACTGATGTTCCTTGTGGAACGCTAACAGATACATTTTCTGCAAAAGCTGGCTGCATTCCCATCATTATGGCCACTGAAAGTAAAGCCAATAATGAAAATGTAGTCTTGCTTTGTATTTTCATGAAATTAATCCGTTTGCACAAAGATAAAAAACTTGGCTTGATATGAAGATAATAGCTATAGCATAATCTTCAATTCGGCAGCAGCGTTTTTGCTACTGCCGAATACAGATCTAAATTTGTGAGATTCAATAGGCATATGATTGATTAAAAACACAAAAATGAATCCTGCACAGGTAAGACCATTTTTGGGCAAAATACGCATATCCCCAAGGACAATTTAACAAAAACCCACCTTTATAGAACCGCACTGAAAGTTCAGTGTTCATTGCTGGATTTTGAATCTATTTTTCGGATTTATCAAGCAATTCCTTGATAACATAATTTCGAACATTTGAATACTCCCACGGTCTCAAATTTGCTTTCTTGCATTCCTCTTTGATTATAAGACCTGCCAAGCCATTACTCCAAATATGCCGTTTTGCATCGTATACTTCAATAATTTTTCCATGCTTAGTAATTTTGATTGCCCCATGACACCTATCAATTATTTGTAATCCTACTTTTTTGTAGATTTTTTCAAAATTGACCATACTATGTTAACGTATCATAGTATCAAAAGGTTAAGGCAAGACCACAAACCTAGTCATAAATCATGAGATTTTTTTCTTCAAGCAAACTATGAAGGTTGTGCACAGAACGATAAACATCCTTTTCTGTTTTACCTCCAGTACAAACTAGCTTTCCGGAGGCAAAAATAAGAATAACTGTTTTTGGATTCACCATTCTGAATATTAGGCCTGGAAATTGTTCTGGTTCATACATACTTCTTGGTAAAGTTCTCGAAGCTTGCTCCAAGGAAATTCTTCCACCAAGATTGATGGATGAGACAATGTTTTGAATGGTTATTGTAGCCTCGTTTTTTATATTGATTTTACCCTTTCTCAATTTTTGAATTACTTTTTTGATGGCCTTGTTTGCAATCTCTTCGGATCTTGATCCTGTACATACCATTTTTCCGGATCTGAAAAGTAATGTAGATGTTTTTGGACTTTCTAATCTAAAAATTGCTCCTGGAAATAATTTAGGAGTCCATTCTACATCTGGGAATTTTTCTGTCACATCTTTTAGATCCAAACTTTGGCCAATCGAGGCAGTTGCTACAACATTTACAATGCTGATTAACGGCTTAGATTGAGGCATGATCATTCGTTCCAAAGCAATTGAATTTATCAAGAAGTAAAATCACCCCCATGATATCTGAGTACAAGATTATCTTGCCAAAATTCCCAGTTTTATTGAAAAACAATTCACGTTTTATTTCCATAAATAGAGCACCCAAGTAAGAGTAACAATAGAACCAATGCCAGAAAAATAAAATGAATAGTACCTAATTCTATTCTTAGGTTTCAATTATGCAATCACCGTTTTGTTAACAGGTTTGCACAAATCTTTCCTGCAGATAGAACAGAAATATTCACATGTGGAATTCTTGCATCCACAATTACACGTACAGGTATAATCATTCATTGATGGAGCCTAGATGGACCTGAGTCTGTGAGGCTCTAAATTGAATTGAATTCCAAAAAATCATTCTGTTATTATTTAGTAGCTCTATCCTATAAAGCAATGTAATGTTAAAAAAATATCATAAGAGATTGTAGCTATTTCGGTTTTGTCCCAAATGTTCCAATCACACCCCATACAAAATGGGCATCAAAAATTCAATTACAATCTAACTTTGATCTTCTTGAATTGATTTTTTCAACTCGTTATAGGTTTCAAGATATTCTTTTTTCATTAAATTTTCAGGTTTTGTTTTGTTATTCTTGTTTTTTTGTAATGATTCTTTGTTTTTTATTTTTGGCATTATAGTAATACACACTCATTAGATATATGCTACCTGTATATACGAGAGAGCATAATTTATCGTATGGACAAAAAAACATTATCAAAATCTGAAGAAACAGAACTTTTTGAGATTAATCATATAGAGAAAAACAAAATCAAAGTTTTGATCAAACATTGTGAGACAAAAAGCAAACAAATCCAAAAGAGAATATCCCAAAACGAGGTTAAGTTAGAGTCAATGGTCTCTCATAGTGATTATGAATACAAGGACTTGTTAAGAGAATCCACAGAGTCAGAAAGAGACCATAAAAAGGACTTGCGGCTTTTAATCGATATGCTCTGTAAATACGACATTGAAATCAGATAAATTGAAAACAGAGTTTACCTGTTATTGAACATCAAAAATCATAATTTTGTTGCATCTTGTGCATTCGTATCTATTCTGGTATCCTGCCATTTTGACTTTTGCACCATGAGGACAAGTTTTTTGAGTTGCAGTTCTGTATTCCAATAGTAGTTCTATGGCTCCCAATGGCAATCACAATTACACCCGCTTTTACAGTGAACTCTCTTGCAGTCTGAGCATATTTTTTGTCCGTATGATGGCATTGTATTCATGATTTAGATAGCACTCTCACCTTAATTAACACGACATTTGAAGAAACACTATAAGTCACATCCATGTATTATCTATTACGTAGTGGTGTGAGTTTGCATATCCATAAGGAAGGACTGAATTAACTAATCAGCTACGGAATTCTAACAGCAATGTCCAATTGTGTCCTTATAAGCCAGTAATGACCTTATAAAAACATGTTAAAAAAAATATTTTCAAGACTGAAAAAACTCGAGACATCAAATGACGTAACCGCATACAAAGAATCTGAAAAAAAGAGATTAGAGGAGTTTGAGAAATAAATGACATATAGCTGTAAACACTGTAATTTCAAATGGGATGCATGGGAAGGAAATATTCAAAAAGTTCTTGATCACGAAAAAACCCATTTAAAAAATTCCAAAATTCCATCTGGGAGAAAAGTTGAACAATGATTCAATTAGATGATTTGA
>JAICHE010000186.1 GCA_025922755.1 Nitrososphaeraceae archaeon | reverse complement strand
TTGGATTAAACTATCTTACTCTAAACCGATTAAGTTCCACCCTTTCTGGAGGTGAATCCCAAAGAATCCGCTTGGCTACCCAAATAGGTTCAAATCTAACAGGTGTCCTTTATGTGTTAGATGAGCCAACAATTGGACTGCATCAGAGGGATAATGCCCGACTCATAAAAACGCTAAATAAGCTACGAAATCTTGGAAATACCGTCATTGTAGTAGAGCATGACGAAGAAGTTATACGAAATTCGGATTGGATTGTCGACTTGGGTCCTGGCGCTGGAATTCATGGTGGAAGTGTTGTTTTTGAAGGTACAGTAGATGAGATTCTAAATGGACACAAGTCAGTTACCGGTGCATACCTTAAAGATAATTCTCTGATAACTTTGAAAGACAAAATACGAAAACGATCAGGCTCGTTAATTGTAAAAGGTGCTTCGGAAAATAATCTAAAAAACATTGATGTCGAATTCCCATTAGGTCTTTTTACATCAATAACTGGAGTTTCTGGTTCTGGAAAATCCACTTTGATTAATGATATTTTGTTGAAATCTTTAGAAAATCATTTTACAAAATCAAATGTCAAACCAGGAAGTCATAAAGAGGTAATCGGTCTGGAAAATATTGATAAAGTAATTGCAATAGATCAATCCCCTATTGGACGAACTCCTCGCTCCAATCCTGCAACATACATAGGTGCATTTACTCCAATTAGAGAACTTTATGCAAACACTGAACTTTCAAAAGAAAGAGGATATGCACCTGGACAATTCTCATTTAACGTAGCTGATGGAAGATGTTTTGCATGTGATGGTGATGGTGTCAAGCAAATTGAAATGCAATTTCTTTCTGATGTATATGTGAAATGTGATGAGTGCAAAGGAAAAAGGTATAATTCAGAAACCCTTTCTGTTTTGTACAAGGGAAAAAATATTTCTGATGTACTCGGAATGACTGTGTATGAGGCTTTGAACTTTTTTGAAAATATTCCGTCAATAAAAAGAAAATTGCAAACAATTTATGATGTAGGATTAGGTTACATAAAACTAGGTCAATCATCAACGACTCTTTCTGGAGGCGAAGCTCAACGTGTAAAACTTGCTGCAGAACTTTCAAAACGTGGAACTGGAAAAACTTTCTATATTTTAGATGAACCCACTACAGGTCTTCATTTTGCTGATGTTCAAAAATTACTTGATGTGTTAAACAGACTTGCCAATTTAGGCAATACAGTAGTTGTAATTGAGCACAATATGGATGTGATAAAAAATTCAGATTGGATAATTGATCTTGGTCCAGAAGGTGGAGATGAAGGAGGAAAGATAGTTGCTACAGGCACTCCAAATGAACTAGCAAAGGCCCCTGGAAGCTATACTGGAAAATATCTTAAAAAATTAATTAAAAAATGACTTTTGATATTTCTAAAATCCACATTCCCTCAAATCCAGGAATTTATTTGATGAAAGACTCTGATGAAAAAATAATCTATATTGGAAAAGCTAAAAATCTAAAAAATAGAGTAAGGTCATATTTTTTAAAGAATCAAAATTACAAAACCCAAAAATTAGTTGAAAACATCTCTGACATTGAATTTGTTCTAACTGATAATGAAAGTGAAGCATTTCTTTTAGAATCTAACATGATTAAAAAATACAGGCCTCGATTCAACATAGAGCTAAAAGATCAACAGAGATACACTTATCTTAGAATATCTGATGAAAAATACCCTCGCTTACTAGTTGCAAGACGTACAAGAGATGGAAAATTTTTAGGCAAAGGAAAAATTTTTGGTCCATTTACTCAAGGAAGTTCAAAACTTCTAACTATTGGGACTCTTAGAAAAGCATTTCAAATTCGAATTTGTAAAACACTTCCAAAAAAAGTATGTTTAGAGTATCACTTGGGTAATTGTGAAGGACCATGTGAATTTAAAGATGCACAAGAGATATATCCGCAACATGTTGCTGCCTTAGAAGAAGTTCTTAAAGGTAAAAACCAAACAAAAGTCTTCACTGAGAAATTAAAAGAAGAGATGAAGCAAGCTGCAGACCTCCAACAATTCGAACGTGCAAAAGAAATTCGCGATACTCTAATTCGGTTGGGGAGCCTACAGACTAAACAAAAAATGGAATATGTGGAAAATTCTGATGAAGAATACTTTGGTATAGGAGAGCAAGATCAGGTGGCCACTGTGATGAATTTTAGAATGATTAATGGCGTTATTCGAGATAGCGACAAATTCTTTTTTGATTTGGTAGGGGATAATTCTTTTTCAAATTTCTTGTTTCAGTACTATTCTACTCACAAAATTCCAAAATTCATTTTAGTAAGTGAAATCCCTGATAATAAAGAGCTTTTAGAATCCTTACTGTCTGAGCAAGCTGGGTTTCCAGTACGTATTCAGTCTCCAAAAAGAGGAAAAAGAAAGGAGATAGTAGATTTAATTTTAAAAAACATCAAGCTAATCCACACAAAAGGGGGGAATCCTGGCTTGGTTGAGCTCAAAGAAATTTTGGGATTACCTGACATCCCTAATGTCATTGAGTGCTTTGATATTTCGAATCATGGGGAAGACTTTGCAGTCGGTTCGATGTCTAGATTTGTTGATGGAAAACCAAACAAATCAGGTTATAGAAAATTCAAAATTAAAACTGTAAGCGGAAGAGATGATTTTGCAATGATTGGTGAGGTGATAAAGAGGAGATATTTCAGATTACTTGAGGAAAATTCACCGCTACCTGATTTGATATTAATCGATGGTGGGAAAGGTCAACTCAGTGCTGCCCTCAAATCTCTACAATCACTTGGATTGAAAACCTCTTGTGTGTCCTTGGCAAAAGAAAATGAAGAAGTTTATGTTCCAAATCAAAAAGAACCTATAATGATTGCAAAAAATAAAGACTCTTTGAAAATTTTACAATATGCTCGAGATGAAACTCATAGATTTGGTGTTGCTTACAACAGAACCATACGAAAAAATCAGATAAAATAAGAAAAAAGGAAAATTGTGGTTTAGTTCACTTGAACGTTGCCAACCATCCATGGATGAACCATGCAGAAATAATTGAAGCTTCCTGCCTCTTCAAAGGTGTTTGAATATTGT
>JAICHE010000185.1 GCA_025922755.1 Nitrososphaeraceae archaeon | reverse complement strand
TATCACGATAAGTGGTGCGCTCATGACATCTTTTAGAGTCGTGGGTTCTGCGTATAAAGTAACATCGCGTACTTTACTTAAGATATCTTCATCAGTTAAAATGCCAATGGGATCTCTGTTCTCATCGGTTACAATAATGTCGTCGGCTTCATAATGTTGGAGCATTCGTGCAGCATCTCTGGTGAGAGTGTTCTGGTTTAGTAGCAGTACATCCTTATCCATGTATTGTGATACAGGCTTTGTTAAAATGTATGATATCGCCTTTTCAGGGTTGGTCGACATTAAGCTATCATTTATTGTTGATGTTAAATAATTTGGGGTCTGACTAAAAAGATCGAATCAAAAATAGGCGTAAACCTCTTAAAATATTCATATCTTTATATGCATTAAATTTGTAATTATGCTAACATCATGGATATCAATCAAGATCAGGAACCTGATTATGATTCAGTCAAGATTGATTATGTTGGATTTGTAGATCCATATGCCGTCGAAGGAATGGTAGTTCTAAAAGCTGCAGATGGTAAAGAATTTCACATGAGAGCATTTTCTGGAGAGGTTGCAAAACATATCTCTAGTTTTTCAGAAAGCACTGAAGATACTGTTCCTTCAATTTATAAAATGATTGAAGAGATTTGTGAGGAAAATGAGTTGCTTTTGGTTAAAGTCAAAATTTATGAAAGCGGCGAGGTTTTACGTGCTAATCTCTATTTTACCGGCAAAAAAGACATGGTTTTGAGAAATTATCGTGCATCAGATGCCCTTGCATTGGGTGCATTTTATAAAATCCCAATTTTGGTTCGGAAAAATCTCCTCAAGACAAGCATGGAAGCCTAATCAATCAAAAATTATTATCAAAAAAACCATCTGGGAAATTAGATTTTATTTTGTTCATTTCCTTCTGATAAGTTTTAATTTTTATTTGGATTTCATTTTTATTGATTTTATCTTCAATATTGTTTAGTTCATTTTTTAATTCTCTAACTTTTTGGTTTAGGTTTTTGTACATTAAAGAATACTCGGGAAATTTTTTTGGAAGTTCTTTCATCTTATTAGTTCGCACTTCTTATCTTAAATTATTTTTTGAATGCTTAGTCAATACATCTCTAGATTACGACTGGACGTTGTTTGAATTTGCTTCCGACTACATTAATCCCTTCAATTAATTCTTGAATTTTAGGATACGTTTCTTTTTGTTTGGACAAATCATTTTTTATTGTTCTTAGATAATGAAATAATTTTCTTATTTGTTTATTTTTTTGAGTTTTGGAAATCGGTGAATTAGAAATATCCTTTAGATTTGCTGAAATGTCGCACAATTTAATTAATTTGGCTTCAATAGATGCACTTTTGAGTTGTTGTACAAATTGGGATTCGTTATCTTTTTTTGGCAAATGAGGATCTTTGGTTAATGACAAAACTGTCACAGAAATTGAATTTCCAAACACATCATTAATTTCATCAAAAGTAGTATCTGATTTTTCCAAAATATCGTGAAGCCAAGCAGAACTTAATGTTTCTATATTTGTTACACCCAAATTTTTTAATCGAAACACCACTCCTTCAAGATGTTGGTAGAAGGGAGTAATTCCATCAGGTCTTTTTTGATTTTTATGTCTCTCCAAAGCAAAATTTTTTGCCTTTAAAACGAGGTCTGCTTCATGTCCCAATACTGGAACACATTCATTCTGATATGTAGAGGTTTATCAGGTAAAACTCTAAAAATTATAAAGAAACTGCTTCATAATTCGGCAAACTCATCATGTTTCAGACATAGCTTTTTTAATCATTAGCTCTCTTTACATTTTTTTTTAGAATGTTTTCTACTTAACTGTAATCCTGTAGTAAAATTACAAAAATTTAAAATTATTTTAAAAAATGACGCTTAATGTTCTAGTTCATTAGAACAGTCTAGAGAACAAACATCATCTCCCCAATGTTCAAAATTTTTACCACAAACGATACAGGTCCTCAAAGTAGTGGTAATACTCATTTTTAATTATTAAATTTTTTGCAAATAAATTAAAATCGATTTTATGAAGAACTATTTTTTTAATATAAACTAAAAGTAACCTTAAATTTAATCGCAGATAAGATAAGTTTTGGATTGTCAGCACAACTATCTCTTTGAAAAAGATTATTTCAAATGCACTAAATGCGGTCATAAAAGATATCAAAAATCACAGTCTGAGAACAAAAAGAAGATTGGTTCTATAATTGTAATTTTGGCAATTGTTATAATTATTGGGATTTTGTTTGCAAATGGGGTTTTAGAAATTAACCAAGATAATTTTGATGAAACACTTCAAAATCTCCCAGAACCAATACGGGAGGCAAGTAAATCAGCACAACTCCTAGCAACAGAAACCACGATTGTTTTACGTGATACCATCAATGCAAGGGTGGGACCTGTAGAGTTAAAACCAGTACAAAGACTGGTGGCTGACATCAAACAAATTCCAAATGTAGTAAAAGAAAATAACCCACTAAATGAAAAACCAGAAATTAACAAAAAAGAATTAGAAATTCAAATCCATGATTTGACAAATCAATATAGGATACAGAATAATCTAGAATCATTACTCTGGGATGAAGAATTATCAAATGTTGCCAGAGGTCACAGCAAAGACATGGCTTGGAGAAACTATTTTGATCATCAAACTCCTGAAGGGTTAAGCCCAACTGACAGAGGAAAACTTCTCGATTATCAATGTGAAAAATTAGTTGGAGTTTTAATTTACAGTGGAATAGGCGAAAATATTTTCCAAAATAACCTGTACACTACAGTTTGGTATGTTGCAGGAATCCCTACGTTATATGAATGGAATTCTCAAAATGAAATTGTCAAAAGTACCGTAGATGGTTGGATGGATTCTTCAGGACACAGAGAGAATATCCTAACAGATTCTTTTGATAGGGAGGGAATTGGTATTGAGATTGCTGAAGATGATAAGGTGTACATTACACAGAATTTTTGCTAATTTGAAATTTATTGGTAGTTTAGTAAGCGACCTTTCTAATCAGATGAGGTTCCTTTAACATAATCATAATATCTTTAGGTGCTGACAAGTCAACCTCCTTCAAATTATGATTGGTGATTACAATTAACGCTTCACATCTAGAACACAAGATGGTTTTTCCGCCAGATCTATTTT
>JAICHE010000184.1 GCA_025922755.1 Nitrososphaeraceae archaeon | reverse complement strand
GTGCCAAATCTCCTGCAAGAGTACCTTCATGGGGAACGAGAATTTTTTTGTACAATGTAGCTATTTAATACAAGTATTATATAACGGCATGCAGAAATCATCCTAATTTAGAATTTAGCCTAATTACTGGATTCTTTCCTATTTCTTAAATCCTACAAAGTGAACTGAACCCTAGGTCCGTTTGTTATTGGTCTTCGATATTCTCAAGTCGAAAGATGTTAATTTTTGACCATTTATCAATTGTCTCGAAAAATTTTATGAACGATACCCAAAACGTGCAAAAAATTAGCTGATAACCTAGTCTATAACAATTATTCGGGATTGATGACATTTAGAGTCATTGTACTTACAACTCTAGATAGTTTTCTGATTGCAGATACTGCCTTTTCAAATCCATCTTGATCATCGGTATGCACTTCGGCAATTACATCGTATGCCCCAAAAGTAAGATATGCATTTTTTACATCTGACATTTGCTTTAACTCTTCTACGATATACTCTTCTGCGCCAAGATCACAATTTAATAAAACAAAACCGACGTGCATTACTTTATCTTAGATTATCTAATAGCTGGGAGTCTTTAAGTTTTACACTACCACTTGCTTCGTCCGCCATAACGGTTTCTTCCGCCACCGCCATATCGCTTTTTATCTCTACCTCTATCGTCTGAATCTCTGTTTCTATCAGACCTGCCATATCCTCCGTAACGTGAGCCTCTGGAATAACTGGACCTTCCTCCCCCACTACCACCATATCTTCTGGCTGGTATCTGACGTTTTAGGGGGTCTGGAATAGACACTTCAATTCCCATTTCTTTGTTCAAATCTTTCAAATCTGTTTTAATTTGACGTTTGATTAAATTCCAATCTCCTACTGAGGAATAAGAAACAAATGTTATTGCCTGTCCCTTTGCACCTGCTCTTGCGGTTCTGCCGATTCTGTGAAAGTATACCATGTCTTGGTTTGGAACATCATAATTAATCACAAGCTCTACTCTTGGAACATCTATTCCTCTTGATGCAACATCTGTTGCAACAAGGATGTCTGCCTTACCTGATCTGAATTTTGCCATTGATTGCTCTCTTCTATGCTGAGACATGTCTCCTTCAATTGCAACTGCATCAAATTTCTCCTGATGTAGAAACTTTGCAACATCTCTTGTTCTGTATTTGGTTGAGCAAAACACAATAACTTGCCCCTTTACTTTTTTAATAAAATCAATAAGATAATCAAACTTGTCTCTGTCCTTGATTACAAGATATGACTGGTCGATTCCCTCTCCGCTAAGGTCATCTGCATCCAAAAGAAACTGTTTTGGGTTTTGGAGATATTCTTCAGAAAGTCTTAGAATCTCTGTTGGCATTGTGGCTGAAAACAAAGACATGGTTCTCTCTTCTGGTGTCAGATCTAAAATAAATTGGATGTCATCAATGAAACCCATATCAAGCATTGTGTCTGCTTCATCTAAGACTACGTGCTCTATGTCTTTTAATTCGATAGAACCGCGCTTTAGATGGTCAATTAATCTGCCAGGGGTGGCAACAACAATTTCAACTCCTCTATCCAAAGCATCAAGCTGAATTCCCATTCCTTGACCTCCATAGACTGTTGCAGTTTTAATTCCAGTATATTTTCCGAATTTTTTTATCTCCTCGGATATCTGCATAGCAAGTTCCCTTGTAGGGGCAATTACCATACCTTGAATTCCTTTTTTTGGTGTGATTTGATGTAACATGGATAATGAAAATGCGGCAGTTTTCCCTGAACCTGTATGAGCTTGTCCAATTACATCACGACCTGAAAGTAAAACAGGAATGCATGCTTCTTGAATCGGGAAAGCTTCTTCAAATCCTTGCTCTTCTATTGCCTTTAAAATCTCATCTTTTAATCCTAATTCTTTAAACTTTGTCATTATTTTTCTTCTCTTAAGCAACGACGAAAAAGCTCATTGCCTACTCGTCATTATTCCGATAATTAACAAAGGACAGTCTAGGTCTAATAAACGCTTGGTATTTTTTTATGTCGCAAGTTGTGCATCAATTATTCTTTTGAATGCCTCAAAAGGTTGAGCTCCATTTATTTTAACAAAACCAATATCCTCATTTCCAATAAAGAATCCCGGTGTTCCTGTAACATCATAATCTCTACCATCTCTGAGATCTCCCTGAACTTCTTCAAGATATTTCCCAGTCTGCAGACAAGAATCAAACTGTTCTTGTTCTAAACCAATATCCGTTGCATATTGACTAAAGGTGGTGATTGCAGAATTACTATCTAGCCTGTTCCATGAATTTTGTTTTTCAAACAATGTGTCATGATACTCCCAGTATTTTCCTTGTTCATCTGCACATTCAGCGGCAACAGCAGCAGGAAGTGCATTAGGATGAATGCTTTGAATTGGAAAGTCTCTATAAACAAGATTGACTTTGCCTTCTGCAATGTATTCTTCAATAATTGAAGGGAGGGTTTGAACATGGAATCTGGCACAAAATGGACACTGGAAATCTGAAAATTCTACTATTGTAATTGGGGCATCAGGGTCTCCTCTAATTGGGTCATCATCTAATGAAATTATTACTGGTTGTGGTGCTTGTTGTGGCGTTGGTTGATTACTTTCAATTTTTGATTCTAATCTGGAAATTGCTTGTTGAAATTCTGATCTAGTTATGGCATCTGAATCCATGATTGAAAAATATGATCCTGCAAAAAAGGCTGCCACTGCAACAACTGCAACAAGAGCTACAATCATTCCTGTTGGAATCGGTTTTTTATTTTGTATTTGCAAATCGGTAGGTTGTTCAGTTCCGGGTTTTGATTCAACAGTATTCTCAAACTCTATTGGATCTGAGGGCTGGTTTTGAAAATCTGGATTATCTTTTGAGAATTCTGATTCTTCTATATTTTCTTCATAATCTGTATTTGATTTTCTTTCCTCTGAATCCATCTGATCTTCTTGTCTTCCAATGCATACTTAATCCTATTGCCACTTTTGAACCAAATTACGAACACCATAATGGAGATTTTTCCCAAAAAATAATTAATATGATGTTAAGAATATGTGAAAGCCAATGATGGGATCTGAACCCATGACCTTTCGCTTACAAGGCGAATGCTCTAGCCAGGCTGAGCTACATTGGCACGTTGTAAAATGAAAATTTT
>JAICHE010000183.1 GCA_025922755.1 Nitrososphaeraceae archaeon | reverse complement strand
GAATTTCTCCAAAGCTTGATTCATCACAAACTTCGGCATGAACTGTAATTATGTCGCTTCCTGCTTCAACATAATCCCTTACATGTTTTGCAGGTTCTGAAATCATTAGATGTGAATCAAACGGAATTACAGTAAGAGGTCTTAGCTCTCTGATTTTATTGTGATCAAAAGTTTTTGCAGGAACAAATTGTCCATCCATTACATCAAGATGAATATAATCAGCTCGTCCTGTTACGCATCGCTTTACTTCATTTTCTAGATTTGTCATGTCTCCTGCAATGATTGATGGAGCTATCATAAACTGCGAGTCAAGCTCAAGATTAATCAAAGGAACTACATCAGGATCAGGAGCTTTGCCATGCCATTGTGGATTGTCTTCCATGTGTTCAACTGATTTGCCTTTAATGGTTCTAGAAATAATCATCGTTGGGACTCCCTTTGTTGCAAGGGCTTTTGAGATTGCTGAATTGATTTGTTCTATTCTATGACCATCAATTTCTATTACATTCCATCCAAAGGATCTCCATTTATCTCCAGTTTTCCATCGTGATGCATCCTTCCACATTTCTGAAATGTTATCTCCTGTCAATTCTTCATCAAGAGGCATTACTTTTTCCGTGTAGGAATCTTGTTGGATGAAGTTTCTATCCAAAAAAGCAGTCAAATTATCTAGTTTGTATTTTGCTGCAGTCATGGCAGCTTCCCAGACTTGACCCTCGTCGGATTCACCATCTCCAATAATTGTGTAAACGTGGTGATCTTTATTGTCGATTTTAGCTGCAAGTGCAATTCC
The DNA here is from genome assembly GCA_025922755.1 of Nitrososphaeraceae archaeon. Taxonomy (GTDB): domain Archaea; phylum Thermoproteota; class Nitrososphaeria; order Nitrososphaerales; family Nitrosopumilaceae; genus Nitrosomaritimum. The sequence goes on along the minus strand of JAICHE010000183.1, from coordinate 2,371 downwards.
AATAGAGTATGATAGTCCCGTTCCAAGAGAGCCACCACAGAATTCAACTCCTGGGCACTTCAAATCAGGATGGCCTTGGAGTTTGCTTCCAAATTTTCTAAGTGTATCCATTTCAGATTCAGGGAAATATCCTGCTACTGACATGTTTGAGAATAATCCTGGCGCTGCATGTCCCTTTGAGAGCACTAGTCGATCTCGATCTTCCCAAGTTGGGTTCTTTGGGTCGTATTTGAGATATTTGTAAAACAAGCAGCCCAAAATTTCTGCCATTGAAAATGAGCCCCCAGGATGACCAGAACCCGCATTACTGGTTGATTTTATTACAAGTTTTCTTGCACGTAAAATATTCTTCTTGATTTGATAATAATTTAGGCCCATTAGTGACTCGTTTGCTTTGGAAATTTAATAAAAATCTACTTCTCTTAATGCGATAATTTTCAAAAACCTATTCTCATCATCGTGAATATCGAATAAAATTAGAAAAAAAGGATTACTAGAAACTAGTAATCATCATCATAATCGTCATCATTGTCGTATGATTCTTCATCATCGTCAAAATCGATTTTTCGAACTTTGTCCAAGTTCATGTTTTTCCATAACTTCAATTTTCTAATAAAGTAGTAAGAAATTGTTGTATTTTCAAGATTAAGAAAAGTGGTTGTTTCTGATCAAACTGAAATCAACTGGTTGTTAAATTTCAAAACCTTGTCAAATTTATGTCTGATTTTATAGTATTTTAAAAATAAACAGCAGGTGACAGATTTGGGTAAAAAGAAAAAATAAAAGATTAATTAAAATTTGACAGAAATCTAAATTGGATCTAGATAATTTTTTTATTTTATTTTAATTTATGATAAATCCTTGCTTAATAAAATTGAGAAAGGTGTTTGATACATTGAAAGTAATAACAGGTTTACTTTCTTGTGCCTAGAAAGTTTGAATACGGCTTAATTTCGCTGCAAAATTTTAATCTGATCGAGGATAAGAAGTATTATGAATATTCAAGAAAATATTCCAATTGTAGTATATGATGATCAATGTTATCTATGTACCAAATTTGCAAAAGCAGTGGATTTCCTATCAAAAGGAAAGCTTGCAATTGTAGGCCATTATTCAAATCAAGGAGTACAAATTAGAAATCAATTACTAGATGATTCTGCTCTAGAAATGTTTTGGCTAATTGATGAAAAAATGGCATATGGCGGTAGAGCGGCAATATTTCCCTTAATCCTTTCAATATTAAGATCAAAAAAGAAACGATCAAGTGAAATAAAATTTCAAAATAACTGCACTCAAGAGTGTAAAACAGTAAAATCTGTTTTTATTCGATCCGCAAGTTTGCTTTCAAATAGTAAAAAAATCAAACTAAAATAAATCTAAATAACACTTGGAATTCTAGTTTTTCAGTGAAAATAAAAGTAGAGAATTCGAATCCATCAAAGAAAAAAACCGAAGCACTATGTGGATTTGTTTTAGAAAATTCTGACAAAATATTAGGGTTAAACAAGGTAAATTCCAAAATTTCTGATGCAGTAAAACAGTCAATCAAAGATATCAATGGAGAATTTGGAAAAATTTCTGTAATCCCTACCAATAACAAAATTCCTGCAAAAAGAATCATTGTTGCAGGAATTGGGAAAAAGGAAAAAATCACAAATGACACAATTAGATTTGTTTCAGGTAAAATTACACAAAAGGTAAATGAATTAAAATTAAAAGAATATTCAATAATATTTCCTCCAGGCTTTGTAATTGAGCCTGTTTTGGCCACATCTCAAATAACTGAGGGTTGTAAGATGTCAGCTTACAAGTTTGAGAAATTCAAATCAAAAAAAGAGGGGGCAAGCCCAGATCTGTCAATTCTTGTTGCAAAGTCAAACAAAATAACAAAGGCAATAAAAAATTCAGAGATTATTTCAGATGGAGTAATTTTTACAAAAAGTATTGCCAATTTGCCACCAAATGAATGCAACCCTGCAACTTTGGCAACTTTTGCAAAAGAGATTGCAAAAAAGAATAAAATGAAATGTACAGTATTTTCAAAGGCCGAGCTGAAGAAAAAAGGATTTGGCGGAATCACAGCAGTGGGTCAAGGAAGTAAGAATGAACCTAAACTTATGATTTTAGAACATAACGGGGGAACAAAAACTGAAAAACCAATTGTACTTGTTGGAAAGGCCGTCACTTTTGATACTGGCGGGATTTCGTTGAAGCCAGGAGAGAAAATGGATGAAATGAAGTTTGACAAATGTGGTGGATGCACCGTATTAGGAATTATGAAAGCAGTATCAGAATTGAAACTTCCATTAAATGTTGTTGGAATTGTGCCATCTGTTGAGAATATGCCAGGAGGAGAATCATACAGGCCAGG
>JAICHE010000182.1 GCA_025922755.1 Nitrososphaeraceae archaeon | reverse complement strand
ATTCGCGAAAATGCTGAAAACTCTAAAAATGAAGTTGAAAAGGGAAATAATTTTTTGCAGTGGGTTTTGACTCGGGTTTATGAGGCAACAGAAGATGATGCAGCAGATGCAATAGTTGATGGCGCAAATGATCTGGGAATTGATGCATATCTTCCAGTAGACTTTTCTGATAACACCATTCGTTTATTCCAGTCAAAATATGGAACATCTCATTCACTTGAAGCCATTGCAAAATTCAAAGAAGACTCAAAGCGTCTGCTTGCAAAAGATGTTACAAAGATGAGGCCAGAGCTTGCGCAGCTTGTAACCAAAATCAAAGAAAAGAATCTAAAGATAAAGTGCTGCTATGTAACTGACCAAAAGGTAGACTACCAAGATGATCTAGTCGAGGTTTTAGATATTGACACTATAATTCAGCGACTGTGGGACAGGATAAAAAAACCTGCAGCAGGCAAGAAATCCTCAATAAAACTAGAGAGAATGCTTCGCCATGACAACACGATTCTTGGGATTCTAAAACTAAGGGAACTCACAGAGTTTGTAAACAAGAACCGTGACTATGTTTTTGAGTCAAACATCAGGCAGTGGATGCAGTTTAAGACCACAGTAAACAAGGGATTGCGAGAAACCCTGCAGAACAATCCTGGGAAATTTTTCTATTACAACAATGGAATTACAATTGTAGTTAGTGACTTTGAGGACTTGGGGGATAACATAATCAAACTTTATGCACCGCAAATTGTAAACGGTGCACAAACATCAAACTCTATTTTAGATCACTCCAAGAGAACAAAGAACCTCAATGGTTCAATGACTGTAACAATAATCAAAGCAGATGACGAGCAAGAGCAAAACAACATTACAAAGTACAGAAACTCGCAAAACTCTGTGAGAGGAAAAGACCTTGTATCACTTATGGACTTTCACAAGTCTATAAAGTCACAGTTGAAAAACTGTGGTTACTTTTATGAGATTCAAGCAGGTTCCTTTGATACTAAAACAAAATCAAACCAGTGCCAGTACGAGGGAGATTCTACATACAACAAGTATCTGCCTGATAACCACAAAAAAGTAATCGTTGCAAAAGACGCAATCCAGGTCCTAGTTGCAGGAATTGAGCAACGACCAACTGAAGCTTATAGCTCACCTGCACAGTTTCTTCCAAGGGGTAGCAAATACGATGATGTGTTCAATGACAATCTCAAAGACGACTACAAGGTTTTGCTGTACCCATACTTGGTAAAAGAGTATGCAAAGAAAGTTTTGAAGTACGGCAAGAAAGGCGGACACAAGACAAAAAGATACGCGACCTTGTTTTATGTTGCAGTTTACTTTAGGATAATGCACAAGAAAATCCTGGAGACAAAAGGCGATTTTAAAAAAGACGTAATTAGATTAGAGCCCATATTTCGCAGCTTCAAGCTAAATTCCAAGATTCTCAAAATCACAGACATTGTAGTCACAAAGTTTCTGGAGGACACCATAGTTGATGATGAGATAGAGCTTGCAAACACAAAGCACAACTTCTTCTCACAGCACGTATGGAATGATACGATGCTGCGTGTCCTTGACAAAAAGATAAAGCAAGAAGAAGAGGAAATTCTTGCCCTAAGAAAGCTTGTAGATAATTTGTTTTAGGAAGGTAGTAGTCCAACCAAGTAAAAAACTTGCAGGAGGTTTACATTGGCCAGACTTCCTACCTAAATTTCGTATAAACCGGTGATATTTAACATGATTTTTTTGAAAACGCTACAAAACCCAGTATGTTTTTTATATTGATTAAAAAGAGCAATGATGTTTTGAAGATAAAACAAAAGTGCACAATTTGCAATGACGAGGTAGACATGCATTTTGTTCCAATGGAAGAATGGAAGCTAGACGGAATATTGTGCGGCGATTGTTATTCCAAGCAGCTGGCAGACTTTTATCCCGGGGATCACGTGCGAGTCGGCAAAGAATAATTTTATTTTGAATACTTGTTTGCATTCATGCAGTTCCATGCAAGTGCATCATCTTTTACATTGGACTCGTCTAAAAATTCAATGTTAGTTACAGTCTTTTTCTTTTTTAGCAGATTGACCTGAAAACTGTTGAATGTTTTGCATTTGCATACCTCATACAAACAAGCATCATTGTCGTTTTTGTCATGGTCTTCAGCTGCATGACCGCAATTGCATACTGCGTCTTTTTTTACATCCTTTAGAGTTTTCTCAGAGTAAACTCCCAGTCTAAAGTAAGCCTCACCTTGATGTCCTTTTTTGAATCTGTCATAGTTTTCAGACTTTGGCAGTACCTTGAAAAACGAGAGATTGTCTTGCGGATGCTGAGAGTCTGCACCCATGATAAACCAATAGTCATCTCCAGTCTCCACGAATCTAATCTTGATGGAGTGATCAAGCCACCATCTGATTGAGTCATGCCAAAGATTAGTTGCCTTCTTTCTGTCAGAAAACAATGGCACAACATTCATCCTAAGATCATAATACCTGTATGCAACCCCCACAAAGTCATCAAACCAAGGGACTGGTGTTTGGGAAGACAATATCAAAAAACCATGGCTGGAGCTTATTTATCTGATCTGTAATATCGAAATTAACGGTAATACCCTTATATCTTGGTGATACCATTACTCCTACATGGTTTCGTATAGAACTAGCATGCAGATTGTAGGAGATCTTCTTAGTGCTACTGAGCAATCAGGCCAAGAAGGCATCAAGACAACATCCTTGCTTACAAAGGCTAATCTATCACACTCCAGACTAGCAAAATTCTTGTCCAATTTGACCGGTGCAGGCCTGATTAACAAAATCGAATTTGATGGAAAAAACACATTTGTAATTACTCCAAAAGGTAGACAGTACCTTGAATCTTACATGAAATTTGCAAATGTAGCAGAGTCTTTTGGATTAGAACTTTAGACTATTTTTTGCCTCGTCTTTTGGCGTTTTCCTTTTGTCTTGCTTTTCTTTCCTTGTAGGAGCTGTAAAGAATTATTATGATTATTCCTGCAATAGAGCCATAAAACTGTGGAATTATTGGCTGCTCTCGAATTCCTCCAGTGGCAGGATTTACAAAAGAAAGCGCCATGCTGACTATCAAAAAGATGATTATCACTAAAAGATACTTGTCCACAATTGCTCTTGATTTACAAAACCATATATCTTTTTGATTGGCAAATTTATCATAGAAAATTTATGGCAAAAATACT
>JAICHE010000181.1 GCA_025922755.1 Nitrososphaeraceae archaeon | reverse complement strand
TGCATTATTTTCCCACTGTGCTATTGATACTATATCCATAGGGGATTCAAAATATGAACAAATTGGTGGCGCAGCTTGTTATGGGGGAATAACTGCAAAGCGCTTTAAATTTGATGTGAATCTTGTAACTAAATTTGGTTCAGATTTCCCATACAAACAATACCTTACCGACAACAAGTTAAATTTTGAAAATGCGCTAAGTGAAAAGAACACTACTAGATTTTCAATTAGGATTGAAGGGTCTGATAGAACTCTGAAATTAGAAAATCAATGTGAGCCCATAGATTACAACAAAATTAATGCCGATGGATTTTTAGTGAGTCCTATTTTTCATGAAATATCTATAGATACTTTATCAAAAATAAAAAAAGATACAAATTTTTTATTTTTAGATCCTCAAGGTTTTTTGAGAAGAACTGATTCACAAAAAAATATTATTTTAGAAGATACAGATACTGATCTGTCTCAAGTAAATGCAATAAAAGTAAATCCAGAAGAGTCACTTCATTTAACTGGTTTATCCACTGAAGAATCTCTCAAGCTTTTACAAAAAAGAGGAGTGGAGCATGCAATTCTTACAAATAAAACTGAAGTTTCAATGTTAGTAAAAGATCAAATTTATTCTATTACTCTACCTAACAAAAAAATTTATGACACCACTGGGGTTGGCGATATTTTTTGTGCTGCTTTTACATGTACTATACTAAAAGAAAAAGACCCTCTTTGGGCATTGTGTTTTGCAGGAGGTGCTGCTCAATCAGCACTTGAATCAAAGGATGTTGGGTTGTTGAAAATACCAAAAAAAGGAGCAGTAGAGAACAACGCCTCTTATTTTTATAATTTGATGAAATTCCGGGCAGTCTAGCTTTATCCTTTTATTGTATTGTAAATTGAAATCTTTTGTGCAAATAGGAATTTATGGCTCCGGAACCACATCGACTTCTGCCAAGATTGTTAAAAAAATCCTCACCGACAACGACATAAAGTCATTTACAATCACCCCAAAATCGAAAACAAAGCAATGGGATTGCGTAATTGTTTTGGGAGGTGATAAAGGAATTCGAAATTATTTTCATAGGACGTTTGATTCCTCTTCTCCAGTATTGGGTATCAATGAAGGTGAATCGGGAGGATTTTTAGCTCAAATTGATCTCAGAGAATTTCCCTCTTATGTTAATCGACTAAAAAAACAAAATTATTCCATTGAAGAAGTTCCAAGGCTTGGCGTAAAAATTGATGGAAAAAATGTTTTTCCAGTCTTAAATGATGTTGCTGTGTTTCCTTCAAAAAGCGCTATTCTCATGGAGCATACTCTGAGTGTGAATGGGGAAGAAGTATGGCATGATAGTAGTGATGGGATAATTGTTGCAACCCCAATAGGTTCTTCGGCATATTCTATGTCTGCAGGAGGGCCTGTCATTTTCCAGGATTCTACCGTGTTTGAGATAATATCTGTTAACTCTTTGAACATTAATCGAAGGCCAATAATTGTGTCTAATTCCAGCTCTATTGAGATTGATGACATTGCAGCCAGATTGCATTGTGAGGCTATCTTGGATGGCCTAGACAGATACAAGGTAAACAAAAATGTAGAATGCACACAATTTTTCCCCTCTGCAAAAATAATTCGTCTAAAAAAAGATTCCACTGCAATCTCTGCTTTGGCTAAGAAGGCCCATCTTGCCGAAGAATTACTTAGCATGCCGCCAAGCTCAAAACTTTTACTAAAAACCTTAGAGTATGAAGGTGCTTTGACTCAAAAGGATCTTGCAAACAAGACACTGTTACCTGATAGGACAGTGAGATTAGCTCTTAGTCATCTTCTTGAAAAAGGATATGTCAAAAAGAAAGTCTCCGTCCGAGATGCAAGGCAGAAAATCTATGAGATTTCAAAAATAGAATAAAATTATTCTGCTGCAGCCTTTACAAATGAAACAAAGGCTTCTTCAGGAAATCCCGGTCTGCTGTTAAATTCAGGATGAAATTGTACACCGAGATAAAATTTGTGACTTGGAATTTCCAAAATTTCCATTCTTTTTCCTCCATCGCTTTCGGCAGAAAACCTCATCCCATTTTTTTCAAACTCTGGGATGTATTCTTTGTTTATTTCATAACGATGTCTGTGTCTTTTGTTAATTGATGTAGAGTTGTAGATTTTTTGAGCCATAGTTTCAGTCTTGATTGATATATCATGTCCTCCTAATCTCAAAGATCCACCCATGTCCGATACGCCTTTTTGCTCTGGGAGTAAATCAACTATGGGATTTTTAGAATCGTGCTTTATCTCTGTTGAATTGGCATCTTCTAGTTTCAAAACATTTCTTCCAAATGCAATGGCCGCAAGCTGAAACCCAAAACAAATTCCAAGATATGGGATGTTATTTTCTCGAGCATAATCTGCAGTTTTAATAATTCCTTCCGAACCTCTGGTTCCAAATCCTCCAGGAACAAGTATTCCGTCATACTCTGAAAGCTTGTTGTAATCTTCTATTGATTCGGAGTCAATCCAATCAATTTCCACTGCCTTTCCAAGCTTTGCTCCTGCGTGTTTTAAGGCATGATTTACGCTGACGTAACTGTCTGCAAGTGTGACATATTTTCCAACCATTGCAATCCTCACCTTTTGATCTTTGTGGTTTATCATAGATTCTGCAATCTTATTCCATTCATCCCAATTTGCAGAGGCATTAACCATTCCAACTTTGGCGAATTTTGTAAAAATAGAATCTAAAATACCTTGGTCGTAAAGAATCTGTGGAACTTCAAAAATTGATTTTGCATCATGACAAGATAGAACATCATCAGGTGTGACATTTGTAAACATTGCAATCTTTTTCTTTGTTTTTTCTTGAAGTGGTTGAGTACATCTTACTGCCAAAAAATCTGGCTGTATGCCTATTCTTCTTAATTCTTGTACGCTATGTTGTGTTGGTTTTGTTTTTTGTTCTCCCACCACATCTAGGGAAGGCGCCAGCGTTACATGTACAAAAATTACATTTTTCGGTCCATCTTCAACCCTCATTTGTCTTAATGCCTCCAAAAAGGGCAACGATTCGATATCTCCCACTGTTCCCCCACATTCAACAATTAGAAAGTATAATTCTTCACCTTTTGCGATATTTCGTATTCTGTTTTTAATTTCGTCGGTTATGTGGGGAATTATTTGAACACAAGCTCCTAGATACTCTCCCTTCCTTTCAGATTCAATAACTTT
>JAICHE010000180.1 GCA_025922755.1 Nitrososphaeraceae archaeon | reverse complement strand
TCCTGTCCATTTTGCGGTACTCTTTTGAGTGATTCATTGCAGCAACGAAGAATGCTGCATAAGATTAGTGCTCCTAGTATTGTATTTCAAAAGGCATCACATATGCCAAAACTCACATTTGATATTGACAAGTTTGATTCTGTTTTACATTTTATTACAACTAATCAAAAAATATGTATTGCAGGAATTCACACTCAAAAAATTATAGAACGATTATGTGTGAGGGCTCAACTTCCTCGCAGATATGGTGGTCTTGACTCTAAAGTATTGTTAATTGATGGTGCTAACAGCTCTGATTTGTATCAATGTGTTGATTTTGCACAACAATATGGATTAGACGCAAAAAAGATTCTGTCTGGAATAATTTCGTGCAGGACATTTACAGTATATCAGCTTGCAAATCTAATTGTACATGAACTACAAAATGCTATAAAACAACACGATGCAAAAATCGTGATAATTACTCAATTGCTTAATTTTTTCACAAATGATCCTTATTTGAACTCACGCGAGATGCAAAAAATCTTACGAACAGTTGTAATGTCTCTTAAAAAAATACAAAATTGTTTGGTTGTAATATCCCTTGGATTACCAACTCCGTTTGATGAGATGCTGTTGCAACTATTCTCAAGAACTATCAAAATAAAACAAAGTTCCAATGCCCTATCTGTGCATATCAATGACATGGGAAAGATTCATTCTGTACTGCTAGATGAGAATATTCTCGAAACCATTCCTCAACATTAGGTGATTTTATGGGTAGGACAGTTCCTTCATTTCGCATTGCATTGCATCAGGAAGAAAAAAAATGGAAAAAATTTCGTTCATCTCTTTGCAAAAAAGACCAAGAGAATTTTGATGATTTGTTTGCCACTGCTCGATTATATGTCTCTGCATGCATGATGGCATGCAGGCCAATACGACTTGAGGTCATCTTTATGGCGATAATTTTTCATCATTTCAAGCAGATTTTGCGCCTAGGTAAGATGAATTGAGCCTATTTCCAAATGATGATTTACTCTCAAAGGAGATAGAATCATGGAAATCGTTTGGAGATAGCCTTCGTGCAGAGGATAGAAAAATTTTCAACAAAATGATTCAACAATGCTATCGATACATCAAAGCCATTAACTCCAAGGGTCCCCCATATACAACATCGTCGCTTATGATGTCGTTGATTCTCATACAACAACAAATGATACAATTCTTACTTCGCAAAAAATGATATGCGGGTGGCTGTTTGATGTTTATCCATTAAATGACAAGATGATTTTATGGATTAAAAACAAAAAAACATACAGATTAGAAATAAACTGGACTCCATCACTTTATGTTGCATCTGGTGCTAAACCTAAGTTAGATAAACTACTGAAAAACTCTAAAATTATTTCTTTGATAAAAAATTACAAGTGGACAAACAAAACAGAAAAAGTACACGATGTTTGTGAATCCAAAGTTCTTCAATTATCTGTAAAACGGTCCTCTGATCTTTTAAAATTAGGACAAATAATTGATGGTCTTGATGAATTTGGAATGTATAGATTGTACAATGTAGATGTTCCACCATCTCAGACATTTCTATATGAGAATGACTTGTTTCCTCTTGGCAAGTACAAGATAGATAAAAAGTGGATTTCTCAATCAGACATTACCGAAACTGATTATTCATTACCCAAATTCACAAAAATCAATTTACAAGTCAATGCATACTCTAACAAAAAAATTCCAACGTTTACAGATAAAATAAAATCCATTCAAATCAACAATACTGTTTTAGAATCTGATTCAGAGGAGCAAGTCATTCTTGACTGTGTTGATACGATAAAGAATATTGATCCTGATTTCATAATCACAAAAAATGGCGATTCTTGGGATTTTCCATTTCTTGCCTTTAGAGCAGAAAAAAACAAAATTTCTAAAAATCTTATCCTGGGAAAAGAGAAAATCCCACTTTTAATGCCAAAAACAAGGGGCACATCGTATTTTTCATACGGTCAGATTCATTTCAAGCCTACTTCTACACAATTATTGGGTAGAATTCACATTGATCGCTCAAATGCGTTCCTATGGGAGACCGAAAACTCTCTTCAGGCAATATTTGAGATTTCACGCACATGCAGACTGCCAATCCAAATTGCAGCACGAGCAAGTATTGGAAAATGTATGAACTCAGTGCAGTTCTATAATGCAACAAAACGAAATCTTTTGATTCCTTGGAAGCCTACTACATCCGAAATATTCAAAACAAGAATGGACTTGTTAATTGGTGATCGTGGTGGACTTATCTTGGAACCGCAAGTTGGCCCCCATGAAAATGTTGGAGAAGTTGATTTTGCATCCTTATTTGGAAATATAATGTTGAAAAAAAATATTTCAGCTGAGACGATAAACTGCAAGTGCTGTAATAACTCCACTGATATGGTACCTGATCTTGGATATAGGATTTGTAAACGACAAGGAATAGTTCCACAGTCTTTACATCTTTTACTAGAAAAAAGAAGAAAATACACTAAACTAATTGAAACTGCAACAAGTAAAGAAAAATCTGAAATATATTCGCAGAGAAAGACTGCACTGAAATGGATTTTAGTTACATCTTTTGGATATTTGGGATTTAACAATGCAAAGTTTGGTAGAATTGATGCACACATGGCAGTATGTGCATTTGCTCGTAAATTGTTATTACAAGCAATTAGAATTGCAGAAGAAAAAGGATTTGTAGTGTTACATGGAATTGTTGACTCATTGTGGATACACAGAAAAAATTCAACTCTTGCTGACTATGAACATTTGCGTGATGCAATTGCAGCAAAGACTGGATTTGAATTATCTTTGGATGTGTACAAATGGATTGTGTTTTTACCATCAAAAAATAACGCTGATTTGCCTGTTGCAAATAGATATTTTGGAGCAAAAACCGATGGCAAGCTAAAGTTACGTGGAATTGAAATCAGAAGACATGATACCCCAAAACTTTTCAAGCAATGTCAAAAAGACATTCTTAATTTATTTGCAAAATGCAAAACCATCTCTGAGATAAAAGAGTCTATTTCTGAGGCCAAAAAAATTCAAAATCAGTATGAAAAACGTCTATTTACGCACAAAATAACGCTTGAAGAACTAGCATTTACAAATAGAGTTACTAGGGGCACAGGACAGCACAAGAGCCGTACCATACAAGCAGATGCGCTAAACCAACTAAAATGGGAAGGGA
>JAICHE010000179.1 GCA_025922755.1 Nitrososphaeraceae archaeon | reverse complement strand
GTTGCTTTAGGTTCTGCATTTGGTTTGGCAGCAATAGCATCAAGTGTTGGATTGAATCCGATTGTTGGTGCATTTGCCGCAGGTATGGGTCTTGCAGGATCAAAACTTGCAAGCCAAGTACGAGAATTTGTAGATAGATTGAAAATAATTGTGGCTCCAATATTTTTTGCAGTGATTGGGGCTCATGTGGATATTTCCCAAATCTCTTCAATAGACTGGATTTTATTTTCCATTCTTTTGGCAGTAGCAGTTTGTTCAAAGTTGTTTGGGTGTGGAATTCCAGGCGCAATTATGTTAAAGAGTAAAAAAAGTGGCCTAAGGATTGGGTATGGGATGCTTCCAAGAGGTGAAGTTGCCTTTATTGTTGCAGGTATTGGACTTGCTTTTGGAATACTTTCTGAAACTATTTACTCTACAATTGTTTTTGTAATTATGGCAACGATTTTCATATCTCCTATTTTGGTAAGAAATTCGTTTAGAACAAATAATGATAAAATACATAGTTAATTTTCTATTTCAAATCTAGTCTTTGAATTTCTTGCACAGGATTTTTTTAAATTATTTTTGTTCAAGTTTTATGAAAAACATGTTCGTCCCTGTGCACTCAAACCAGTTGTGGCTGACAGAGACGAGATTCTATCATGAATCATTAATTTAATGCACTTCTGAGTTATATTGTCTGTCTGTTTTTACTCTGATTCTAAATTACATTCAGGAAATATTCCGCACTCTTCTTTGAATTTCTTTAAAAGATCTTCCTTTTCTTCTTTTTGATTGTCTGTGAATTTTCTTTGGTACGAATGAGTTTTTTGTTTACACTCATTATCTTCAAAATTTGTATCCAAATAATTTGAAAATTGCTTTTGTAAATTATCACTTTCACCTATGTAGATGGGTTCTTCTTTTCTATTGTATAGTACGTAAATCCCTGGTTTTGCCTTTACGTACCTTGCGCTGTCAATCCACATATGGGTTTTATCTTCTAACAATTTCATTATATCATTCATTTTTCTATGATTCATAGCCAAATGAAAACATTCCTTTCTGTGAATAATTGAATAAATTTTTACTGGAAAAAACCAGACGTGACAAAATCACACACTCAAAGATCGCCCGATTTTCCAGTACTTTCCTTATTGATATTTTAGATATAAGTAATTCTAGGTGTCAGGACTATGGGTTACAATTTTGTTTATTCTTTGAATCTAGGGCTTGTTCCATCTAGTATTGATAATGACACATGATTTTTTGATCGTTGCTAAATTTTAGGCATAAAAAAAGAATAGCTAAAGGGTTTGTTTTGCCCTTTTCAACGCTTTTTGGTAATTTGTTTTCTTTTTTCTTGCAGATTTTTCAGCTGTTTTGAGTGCTTTTTTTAGACTCTTGATTCTGTTGTTTGCTTTATCAAAGTCTTTTTTTCGGTTATTTGCAACTTTTTCGGCTCTTTTCTTTGCTTTGGATACTGTTTTTACTGCCTTTCTTGCGGTTCTCTTTGTTTTAGTAGCGGCTTGTTTTGCTTTTCTTACAGTTTTTTTTGCTGTTCTAGTAGCTTTCTTGGCAGCTTTTTGAATTCTTTTTGCTGGTTTTTTTCTGCTTGTACTTTTTCTTGCAGCCATAGTTTTTTTGATTTTTTATTAATTAAATATTCTATACGTCAGAAAAATTAAAGAAAAGCTCAACTTATCCATTGTTTCTGAAAATTAAATCAGAGAACTTGATTGCAATATTCACAATTAGATCAGTATTTTTTTCTTCTATTAAAAACCAAAAAAATTATTCGCAACCTCGGAATTCTTTCTACGTTTTAATTATATATTATGAACTTACATACTGATCTATGACTTTAAAAATAAAAAAAATTCTAGTACCTTATGATGCTACTGCAAGCAGCAGAAAAGCTCTAAAACAAATATTTTCTTTATTTGAAAAACAAAACTCTGAGATCATTTTATTTACTTGCATTCGAGATAAAGCCACATTTGGTTTTTTTAAAACTAAGTCAGATAAACAACACATACAACATGAAAAAGAACATGCACAAAAATTTCATGATTCTGCTAAAAAAGAAGCAAATGCATTTGGATTAGAACTTTCTTCTAAAATTGTTAAAAGTGATTTAGAGTCAAAATCCATTATAGAATATGCAAAAAAGGCAAATGTTGATGTAATTGTAATGAGTAAAAGTAAGCCTTTGACCCATGCTGAAAGGGTATATTACAACAGTACAGTGGATGCAGTATTTAAAAAAACTCCTTGTTTATTCCTGTATGTTCCATAAAAAGGATGATTTCTCAATTTTTGAGAACATCTAATAATTGCTAAATCATATTTTTTTCATGTCTGATTCTACTGATGTAATCACAATTAGGGTGCCTAAATCGCTAAAAGAACAATTAGAGAAAACCAGCAAAAAAAATCAGTTAAACCTCAACACTTTGATAAACCAAATACTTACCAAAAAAATGCATTGGGACGAGCAATTGACCAAATTAGGATGGTTGCCATTCGATCCCTTTACTGTTAGGGCGATCTTAGATTATTTGACCGAAGAGGCGATAACTGAAGTATCGAAACTCTCTCAAGAAAAGGTCATTAAAGGAATCAAATTCATTTACGGGGATACATCCCTACAAAGTGTTGCCGATTTTATAGATGCATGGCTCAGCGACGCAAATATGGTATTTAGACACACAGAGGATTCTGAATCTCACCGATTCCTTGTGCACCATGAATTGGGAAAAAACTGGTCAATTTTTGCAAATAAAGTTGTTGTAGGATATATCAAAGATTTAGGATATCAAATAACGAATCTATCTGAAAAAGAAGATTCTTACTCTTTTACGATTAGCAAATAGATCAAATTGTATTCATTTGTATACAATTGAAATAAATTTGGATTTTCACTCACTATGTTATAACATGGCAAAAAGGATCACAATAATGCTTGATGATGATTTGTTAAAGAAACTACATGAAGTTCAAGCAAAACAGATCAAGGATACGTCAGAATCTGTGAGTTTTTCGGCTGTTGTGAATGAAACTTTGCGAAAACGACTAAAATAATATTTTTTTAACTATTTTTAATTCAACTACTTTTTTGATTGTAAGTTTGAGTGTGTTTTGTCTTTTGATTAGAGTTACTTCATTTGCCAAAAATAGATTGATTCAGTGATTTGTTTATCTCCTCAAGGTATTGTTTTCTAGTACACAAAACTAGATTCCATCTGATTTTCATTTCTTTATCTAGTTTC
>JAICHE010000178.1 GCA_025922755.1 Nitrososphaeraceae archaeon | reverse complement strand
TTGATTTTTGTAGGTATGGGAAACAACGGAGGAGATGGATTGGTAATGGGAAGACATCTTGCTGGTTATGGATCTGACGTTACGATAGTTTTACTTGGACCTGAAGAAAAAATTAAAACTGAAGAGAGCAACTGGAACTGGTCAATTTTAAAAAAAATGCCCTCAATCAAATTAGTGTCCGGTAATAATACGAATTTTGATTTTAATCCTGATGTTATAATTGATGGAATTTTAGGAACTGGAATAACTGGAGAAATAAAGGAACCATATGCATCTGCAATCAACTACATCAATAACACAAATTGCTTCAAGTTTGCAGTAGATGTCCCATCCGGATTAAACCCTGATACTGGCGAAACGGCAAACATTTGTGTGAAAGCAGACATGACTGTCACATTTCATAAAATGAAAAGAGGTATTCCAAAGCGAAAGGATCTCACTGGCGAATTATTTGCAGAAAAAATTGGAATCCCACCTGAAGCTGAAGAGGGCGTATTATGATAGTGCACCAAATTCAAGTGGGTGGAATGCAGAACTTTACATATGTTGTAGAAGATGAAAATACAAACGAAGGAATAGTAATAGATCCTTCGTGGGATTTAGACAAGGTCCAAGAAGTTATTACAAGAAACAACTTGAAAATAAAATACATTGTAAACACTCATCATCATTTTGATCACACATTAGGGAATCAAGGAATGGTTGAATTTACTGGTGCAAAAATTATTCAGCATGAGGAATCAGACCTACAAAACGATATTACTGTAAAAGATGGTGATGTCATAAAATTTGGAGAATCAGAATTAAAAGTCTTGCATACTCCCGGTCACTCCAAGGATAGTATTTGCTTGATTGGCGATGGGAAAATTTTCTCAGGGGACACATTATTTGTAGGAAATTGTGGTCGTGTGGACCTTCCTGGAGGCAGTGCAAAGGAGCTTTATCACAGCCTTCTTGATGTCTTATACAAATTAGATGATAATCTTACTCTTTACTGTGGACATAATTATGGCTCATCTGAAATATCTACAATTGGAAAAGAAAAAACCACGAACTTGGTTATGCAAAAAAGATCAGAAGAAGAGTTTCTTGAAATGATGGGACAGTGAAATGATTGGAGGATTTTGATTTATTTGGAAATGTATCAAAAGCTGAAAATTTTTTAGAGTCAATCAAAAATGGAAAATTTCTTTTCTCCTTTGTCATATCTTATACTGAAACATCTGAAATTCCTGGAATAACTTTTGCAGGAGCAGACAAAGATTCTATCAAATTCACTCCTCCGGCAGATGCTGAATATCTTTACTATGGAAATTGCAAGACAATTGATAAAATCCCTATGACTCCTGATGGAAAACCTACTCCTGCTTTGCTTACTAAAGTGGCATTAGAGTCTTCTAGCATACCACATATTGTAATTAATGCAGGAAGTAAAGTTGAACCACAATTACCATTTATTCAAACTGGATTGTCTCCTGGAAAAAATATTTCAGTTAATCCCGCAATGAGTGACTCTCAGATATCTCAAGCAGTAGATTATGGACGAATTGTGGGAAGAACTCTGGCATCAATGACTGATTGCTTGATTATTGGAGAAAGTATCCCTGGAGGTACTACTACTGCCTTAGCTGTAATGCGAGGGCTAGGATACAAGGCAAGAGTAAGCTCAAGCATTCCCGATAATCCTGTAATTTTAAAAAACCAAATTGCAAGTATGGCTTTAGAAGGAATAGACTCTGATAACCCATACAGTATTGTTGCAAAGGTAGGAGATCCTATGATTCCTTTTGTTACGGGAATGCTAAGCGCTGCATCTGAAATAAATCCGGTTATGCTGGCAGGGGGAACTCAAATGGCTGCGGTCCTTGCATTTGCATCTAAAATTGGATTTAATGAAAAAAACACAGCTATTGGAACAACTTGTTATATTTCAGATGACACCAGTGCAAATTTTAAAAATTTAGTTTCTGAAATTGCAGATATTCCAGCAATTGCTGTAAATCCACGCCTAGAGAACTCTAAGTTCCCTGGCCTCAGAGCATTTTCAGAAGGTTTTGCAAAAGAGGGAGTGGGAGCAGGTGGAAGTATAATTGCCTCTATGCTAAAAACAAGAAATAACAGTTCTAAATATTTAGAATTTGCAGAAAAAGAATATCACAGAATTTTTACTTCACTGTAACTGATTTAGCAAGATTTCTTGGGTAATCAGGATCTGTTTCTTTCTCCAATGCGCAATAGTACGACAACAATTGTATTGGAATGGTTTCTGAAATTGGATATGTCAATTCATTAGTTTGAGGGATTTTAATCCAGTAATCATATGCATCACTTTCTTTATCGGAGATTCCAATTATTTTTGCTCCGCGTGCTTTAATCTCCAGGGCACTTGTAAGAGTGTCTTGGTATGTTGAATCTTCAGGATTGATAATTATTACAAAAACATTGGTATCCATCAATGCCAGAGGTCCGTGCTTTAATTCACCACCTGCAATCCCTTCTGCATGGATGTAGGTGAGCTCTTTAATCTTTAATGCCGATTCAATTGCTATTGGATAGTGTATTCCACGTCCTAAAACATAGATATCTGATATTTCCTTTATTTCACTTGCAATTTTTTTGATATTGTTGTGTTCTTCTAATATTTTTGAAATTGAAGAAGAAATTTCATCAAAGTTAATCTTAACATCTCTGTTTAATTCTTGTATTATTTTATAGAGTATAATTAGTTGAGATGTAAAGCTCTTAGTTGCCGCAACACCAATCTCTGGGCCACAATTCATTCCAATCACAATGTCTGACTCTCTTGAAAGAGTTGATGTCATGGAATTGATTATTGATATTATTTTACAATTATTTTTCTTGGCAATATTTACTGCTTCTAAAACATCGGCACTTTCTCCACTTTGCGATATTGCAATTACTATAGAATTAGGCTCAAGACTGTCTGGGGAAAACTGTAATTCGCTTGAAATTATAGTTTCAGATTTGATTTTTGCATATTTTGAAAGAAGATATTTTGCCACAAGGGCTGCATTGTAACTAGTCCCACTTCCTGTAAGGTAAACATTTCTAGAGTGTTTCAAATAATCTGAGGCTTCTTTAATGGCATTTTTTGTATTTTCGCCTGCTTTGAAAATAGTTTCTGGTTGTTCTGATATTTCCTTTAAGGTAAAGTGAGCATAATCTCCTTTGTAAACGTCAGCAAATTCTTTTGATACTTTTGTTATTTGTGGTTTTATTTTGTTTCCTTGAAAATCAAGGATT
>JAICHE010000177.1 GCA_025922755.1 Nitrososphaeraceae archaeon | reverse complement strand
GCCCCACTGAGTTCTGGAGATAAAGTAGACATCAAAGTAACTGTACTTGGGTTTGGATTACCAAATGACCAAACAAATTGGACAGGACCTAAAGGAGAGATTTTGATGTTCAACGTAGTACCAGAATTTGGAACTGTTGCGATGATGATACTTGCAGTTGCAATCATATCAATAATTGCAGTATCTGCAAAATCAAAACTCAGCACAATGCCAAAACTATAATTTTTTTTTTTAAAAAATTAGATTCCAATCATATAGTTATTCCATCCCCAGAATAACGAGGAATCTTTTTTGGCACATCATAGATTTTCAAAGATTCCAAATAGGCAAGTTGTCCTAAAATTAATTCGGAATCACCAAAAGAAATCAATATTCGGTCATCATGTTCAAAAACATATTGCGACAAGTCTGAATTGTAGGGTTTGCCATTAACATAAAATGAAAGGATTTGATCCTCATTTGAACAAAATCTGCCAGTTTCTGAATCTGAATAAGAATTGAGAATAAAACATTCAGAAGTTAATTCCATCCCCATTGATGCAAAAAGCATCTCCAGGGGAACACCTGTGGCATGTTTGTGAATAAGATAGGGATTGTGATTCTCAAAGTGAATGTATTTGCTTGTTAGTTGGAATTTTGAGTGGCCAAAATTTATGAGCTCGCCATTAACAAAAACAGTAATTGCTGCGTGCGAGTGTTCACTTCCAAATTCTCCAACATTATACCGATCTGCCAGTATTCTTTCTGGGTCAATTGTCAGTGAATTTTGAATAATCCGCGAATCAATATCGCTCTGATTGGCAAAATAGTATGTGAAAAATCCTCCGGAAATAATAACAAAAGCTATTGCCATTATCCATATACCTCTACTTTTTGGCGTGGGCTCATCTGAAACAGTATCAAAATAGGAAGAATTGCCTTCCTCATATCTGCCAGGAAGACTATAATCTGAACCAATATCAGCTGGAAGTGCTTTTTTATTTTCTTTTGACAACCCTTATCCCCTTGCAAGTGATTTTATAAATTCTAAAAAACAATTAGACAGATTATTTGAAATCATACTAAGAATTAGTGTTCTTGTGTTTTTAATTTAACTTAATTTTGATAATGTGTTTTGGAGTTCTTTTTGTTTTGCATCAAGTTTTTTTACTGTTTCTTGAAGTTCGGGATTTTGAGGATCTTCTTTTTTAATTTGTTCATATTTTTCAAATAATTTTTTGTATTCATTTTGCAAGTTTTCATAATTATCAAGATCTTCTTTACTTTTTGTCTTATTTTCCAACAATAATTGAGTGTTTTATTCTTTGAAATGTATTGTTGCCAAAAATTTTTAATAAAGACTCAAAGTTTTTTAGAAAAAATGACAATTAATTGATTTTTGTGCCTAGCTTTAAAATATTGTGAAAAAAATTGTTTAGAAGATTTTCTTGTTAATTTAATTGAATTGTATTTTATGAAAAATCCAAAAAAAATGAAATGCGAAACAATTAGTCTGGATTATCTTCTTTTCTTGCGTTTCAAATAATCTGAAATAATTTTTTCAGCCAATTCATCAGGAGTGATTTCATTCTTGTTTGATTCCCTTGCAAGTTTCTTGGCATTTGTTTTTGATAACCTGACAGAGACATTTTTCTTAATTAACAAAGATTTTGCACGTTTCAAGAGTTTTTGGTGAGAGGATTTTGGGGATTGGGCAAGAGCTGAAAGATATTTTTTTCTTAATGAAGAATCAATTTTGGAAATTCTTTGGATTATTTTTTCTGCTTTTGAAATATTAGGGATAATTTGATAGAGTTTTGTTGCCTCATCGCGGGAGATTTGGGATGGAACATATTCTTTTAATCTGTCAGGCACTCCAGCAAATCCAAGATATTTGTTCAGTGTTTGGGCAGACATTCCCATAGACCTTGCTGCTGCGGTTTTCCCCACTTGTTCATTTAGGAATTTGCAGGCATCTGCAATTTCTTTATGGTTCATGTCATTTCTGTGGATATTTTCTACCACTGAAGCTGCCTTTGCGTTTTCAAGATCATATGCAGTTTTTTTAGTAATTAAATGGACAGGAATCTTTTTTGCACCTAGTCTTTTCATGGCAGCAAGTCTTCGTTGGCCGGACATCAAAAGATAGGTATTGTTGTCTTGTTTTTGCACCAAAGGGGGATTTAGCAAACCTTCGTTTTTGATCGATTTGGCAAGTTCAGAGATTCCTTCTCTGTCTAGTTTTCTTGCTTGGGCCTCTCTCCAAACCTTAATTTCTTTTATTGGAATTTCTTTTAGCCTATATGAAATCACGGGTTTGTACCTTCTAGCCACAATTATGAACTAATTCAAGGTTTCTTAAGTGGTATTTGTCTATTGTAAATTATCTGAGCTCTATTTCTTTGAGCTTAATTTTTAGATGTTTGAGTGTGTTTAATTTCAAGAACCGCAAGAATTGCATTCAAATTTTCTTTTAGGTTTGTGGGCTTTAGCGATATGTCGGATTGTTCTTTGAGGATCAGAAAATTCCATATTGCATTTTGGGCAAATATTAGATACTGTAACCTCTTTTTTGCTTGAAAACAGACCCATAATCTGTAAAAATACCTTACACTTAAAACAATTTTCCCAAATCAAGATATTTCAGAAAATAGATTATGAATTTTAATAATTATTTTGACTAAACCAAAATGAAGATGACTTGTTGTATTGAGACAGAAATTTTGCATATGAATCCATCATAGAGTGCATAAATTTGTCATAGATTTCAAGGTTAGATTTTTGGGCTTGAATGTTCTGTTCTTTGATTTTAGAGAATAATTCAATTTGGTCAAGAAATGTATCAGTGAGCGTATTGGAGTATTTCTGGTAGGCTGCTAAAAATCCTTGACTTATGTTTAATTTGTCAAAAAATTCTTTTTCAGAAATATAGCAGGTACCAAATGTGTCTTCAAGAGTATGCAGATAAGCAGAATAAAGATCCGAATACTGCTGCAAGTTTAATGGAATTTGAGATTCTAATTTCTGAATAATTTTTGAAGTGTCCTCTTTCATCACATCACATACTGAAATTTTGCCTTTTTCTATGGATTTTGAAGGAATCTTGGAATCACCCATGGTTTGTAATATGCAAGGAGGTTAATATCTCAATTCCCAAATTTGATAGGGTTGATTTATTAATATTATTACTAAAATTTTGTTTTTTGAATCAGGCCATTTGGCAGTAAGAAAACTATTCCAAGTTTTTGTAGTAAAGTTTTATGACTTTATCTACAATTGCATTGGTATC
>JAICHE010000176.1 GCA_025922755.1 Nitrososphaeraceae archaeon | reverse complement strand
ATTACCCCAAAAGGTAGACAGTACTTAGAATCATATCAAAAGTTTTCAGATATGGCCCAGTCATTTGGACTAGAACTTTAGAATTTTTCTAATTGAAAAAATTTTGATCTGTAATTAAATTTAGAAAAACCTGCAGTTTATATCGAAATTAATGATTTTCTGCCATATTGCCTCAAAAAATCAGGATGACAAAAAATGGTATCCTCTGTGAAATAAATGACAAAAAAATTCTCTTGGATCCCAAAAAAACTGATTCTGATGGAATAAACTTTGTGTCTCATGCTCATATGGATCATCTTCCTTCAAAAAATGGAGGTACTATTTTGTCCTCAATTGAGACAAACAAAATTGCAAATTTGCGAGGCTTTACAATGCAAAACCATATTGAAGAAATTGCTGATTTTCATCTAGTTGACAGCGGTCATATCTTGGGTTCAAAGGGGTTGCTCTTTGATGATATTTTTTACACAGGTGATATTTGTACAAGAAATAGGGGATTTCTTCAAGGCGCAAAAATCCCAAAATGCAAGACTTTGATTACGGAATGTACCTTTGGTCTTTCTGAATTTGTGTTTCCAAAGATTGATGAATTAAAAAAACAGGTAAATGAATTGATTTCAGAGTTTTACTCCAAAGGCATACCTGTTATTTTGATGGGCTATCAATTAGGAAAAGCCCAAACAATCACTCAGCTATTTGGACATTGGAGCCCATTGTATTTTCATGATTCTGTAAAAGAAATGAATGACCTGCACAATCAACTTGGAGTGTCCTTAATTGATGGATTGGGCCATTCAGAGGCTCAAAAAAAGGGACTTTTAGATAAAAAACCATGGCTTATGGTTGCACCAATGATGTCTGGAAAAAATAGCTTTCTTAGGGACATGGAATCAAAGTATGGTGCCATAACAATAGGGTTTAGTGGATGGGCAAAATCAACCAAATTTAATTTTGGAAGACGAACTGACTATTCATTTCCAATGAGTGACCACTGTGATTTTGATGAATTAGTAAATATGGTTGTAGCATCTGGGGCAGAAAAAGTTTACACTATTCATGGCTTTGTTGAAGAATTTGCAGAACATTTGAGAACACTTGGAATTAGTGCACAACCATTACGTGAAAATTCACTTGATGATTTTATTTAGCTGAAATCTATTACATTCACAATTCTCTACAAGACATGTCTCAGAGTTTCTAATGTGGTCATGGGAAAAATGCTTACAATTCTCATTTTTGCAGATTCTTCTTTGTGATTCTCTTTTTACTACAGCTTGGGCAATTTCATTTGCCTTGTCTTTGGAGTATCCTTTTTTGTCCATGTAGAAATGGACAACCTTATTGTACAACCTCTCTGGCTTGAATTGCTTTTCTAGCATCGCAATATCGCTACTTTATACCACTTTATTGTATTAAAGGATCTTGCCGTAAATCAATGAAACTGGATTTTTTTAAAATAAAATCATTATTTTATGATTATTTCCTTTTCCAGAAATATCTTTTTTGAATTAATAGAATGGCACAGACATTTACAAGAAGAATGTTCGCAAAAATCATGCTTGTTCATAATACACTTGAAACCAAATGCTGAAAGGGGAGTTTCTATCCATTTAGTTTCTTCCTGTCCTATACTGTGCATGTTTTATTTTACAAAATTAATTGAATTTAAGGGACATTTTCAAATCCCTCAACTGGGAAAATTGGTTTTAATTTCAATTAATGGTTGTTGTTCACCAGTTAATTTATGGCTACAAATGACTACAATTGAACACTGCAGCTTTTTATGATCTACATAATTTATTACCTTGATGCCGGTAGAATATGCACAAATTATCAGTACCATCGATCAGAGGCCCGAAAACACAGAACCTGTTCCCGTATTCATGGATCAAAATGACCAAATTTCTGGAATAGAGCACTCTATTGAACATCCTGGTGATATTCGAATTAGTGAATCAGGAGTTTATGTTCTAATTGCTGCCCCTCAAGTAGGTAGATTATCTGGAGATGGAGCGAGTCACGTAGATTTTTGGCTAAGAAAAAATGGAGAAGACATACCAAATTCTAATGTTCGATGCACAATAAGGACTGATGATGACAAAGATGTCGTAGTTAATCAAACAATGTCTGCCTTCAAAAAAGGAGATGTCTTGAATCTAATGATGGCTGTAGATAAAGCTGGAGAGGGTCTTGGAATTGAGGCGATAAAAACACCTGGACGTCCATTAATTCCTAGTATAATATTCTCCATGCACAAAATAAAAGAATCTAATGGTGGACGCTGGATTAGTACCCAAAAGGGAACTAAGAAACTGTGGGTAGAAGAATAATTTCTTTTATCTATATTTTATTTTTTATTTAAAAACAACCTTTACTCCTCTTTTACAGCAAGATTATTTTTTTCAGGCTGCAAATTTAATATGTGCTTTTCAATCACACATGTTATTTTATTAGATGAATCCCCACATATACAAAAATTGAAGATACATCTTAATGAAATGGGTTGCAACCAGGTTATCTAAATTTGGTTTCAAGTGTATTATGAACAAGCATGATTTTTGCGAACAGTCTTCTTGCAAATGTCTTTGTCATAACAGTGTGTTGCAATTAAACTAAATTTACTTATGTTTGCAAATTAGAAAAAACAAAAACTTGTTTCTATTTTCCCACTTCAAATTGAAATCTATCTTCCACCCTGTGATGGGATATAGTGGAGTGAAATAGTTGATCGAATTTTTGGAATTTTTCTAATTTTATTTGTAATTACTTCATCTAGTATTTCCTTAGAGTCTGACTCTACCTTGCAAAAAACATCGTAAATCCCATAGGTTCCTCTCACTTCTTTGGCCTCTGGTATATTCATGATTTCATTTATGATGTTTTCTTCAGATCCTAAATCGCACTGAATCAAGACATATGCAATTTCCATTTTAGTTTCTCTCCTTTTTTGAATCGTGCCCTGATTTCCAATTCATGCCATTAAAAGGACACAATCTCCTTTTAATCATATCCAATTTTCCTCTTTGTGGTATTTCAAGAATACGACATTTTTCCTATCAAGATGTTTAAATCCTATTAAATTTTAAGCAATTTTTTGAAGGTTAATGGGAGGTTTCTCTGTTTGCACATTTTTAAATAATTCTGAAATATCTACTATTCATGTGTGAGACATTGGATGAAATACACCAAGCTCAGTTAGCAGGAGTAATTACCAAATTAAGAAAAGAAAAAACTGAACAAGAATCAATTCAGATTATTGCAGAATAATTATTTTAAAACAATT
>JAICHE010000175.1 GCA_025922755.1 Nitrososphaeraceae archaeon | reverse complement strand
GTAGATTTTGTTACAGCGTGGGAATTTGCAGAAAGATACACCAAAGCATTGGCAGATCCTCAAGTGAAAAATGATCGATTTTTAACAATCATTCAAACACTGGTAATTTGGATAAATGCAAAGAATCTTGGAGTCGCATGCAGAGAAGAGATTCCAGAATCCATTAGGACCTATATCGACATAATGAAAATGCATTTTGACATTGATTTTGATCATCTATTGAAAGAATAATCATTAATCCTTTTATTTTGTGTAAACACAAAACAGACATGGATGACAGAATTAACATCAATGTTTCTGCTATAGATTATGACAAAACAAGTAAAGCGATTGCCCACAAACTCACCCTTCTAGAAGAGATGGTCCATGGAGATCAAGATTTTGCCATGACCGACTCTGAATTTGCCTTTGGATGGCATTTTTTTGTGGTGAGTGTTAACAGGTCCTTAGTAGAGAAACTAGTAGAACAGATGGGAGCAGATTTTGACAGACTAAAAGGCAAAGGAATGGAGAAAAAATTCCTTACATGGATTTCAAAAAATATGGAAAGCAAAGAGCATCGCTTCAAATTAGCCATAAAAGAAGAGATGGAATCAAGTAAATTCGGTATTTTTTAGATCCCAAACTTTAGTTTAAAATAAAATTTTTCAAAAATTATGATTTTTTGCAAATGGGTTTTAGTTTAAAAAAAGATTATTGGATCTGAATAGACTTTTTCTTAGATACCGTCGTTGGCTTTGCTTTTGGCAAGGTAATGTCTAAAACACCATCGGTGAGTTTTGCTTTGACTTGGCCTGATACTACTTTTTCAGACAATGGAAGTGTCCTATAGTAGGATACTTGGCTTCTTTCTTTTCTAAGATAGTTCTTTTTCTTTTCTTCAGATTCTTCTTTGTGTTCAGCTGATATTTCAAGAGAATTATCAGTGACTTCTAATTTTATTTCGTTCTTTTTTACACCTGGCACATCCATCTTAACACGGAATTGTTTTCCCTCATCAATCAAATCACATGATGTTTGAGCCATTTTAGGCATAGATGGGAATTGAATGGATGGAAATGATGAAAATGCCTTTTCCATGTCTTTTCGCAGATTATCAATTGATCTGTCTATGTCAGTCCAGGGAGATGTCCAAGAAGGCGTTATTGAAGAAGTTTTCTTTTTTGGAGAAGGTTTTGCCATGCTCCAGAAATAGAAAAAGTCCCTTTTAAAAGGAGGATATTATTTTCACATTTGAGAAAACAAAATGTGTTATTTCCTGTGCTAACGCGTTGATACATCTTTTGATTTTAATTCAATTCAGAAAAAAAAGTAGAGTAAAAGATTTTCTCAAAAATGAAAATCTACGTCTACTCACTATCGCCCAATATAGATTGGAAGAAGCATAATTAATCATTTTATGCTAATTCCCACAAAAGGGAATTTCTCAAAACGATTGAAAAAATTCTTACTGACATGAAATTAAATAAAAATAATTTCCAACGAATTTATGAACAATTATACAAAATGTCCTAATTGTATTGAGGATAGTTTAGATATTCCTTTAAAACAAGACGGTGGCTCTATGATTTGCCCCCTATGTGAATATGAATCAAATAACTAAAACAAAATAATTGTTCATTAAAATTTAAAACCCAACATTACAAGGATTATCATGGTAAGAATTTCAGAATGTTTTGAGTGTGGTATAAGTGAGAAAGAGGCCAAATTAATTTTTGATCCCGAAGGCCCAATTTTATGTGAAAACTGTAAGAAAAAATCAAAAAATTAATGATTTTATAAAAAAAGAAAAATCACATATTTTCTAAATGATCATTCATGGAATTCCTTAACACCATGCCCAATCATCGTGAACAATCCACGTATCATCTGTTCCATTTCAGGATTATCTGGAATTTCTGTGCTTATTTCCAAACCAGAATTTTGGTCAGATGGATTGATTTTATACTTGAATTGAAGCCCTTGCATAGGAGGCGGTGCCTGATCAAGGGTTATTATCAAGGATTTGCTTGAATCATCCACTGAACTCAAGGTTTCATTTACTGCAAAAGTTTGATCACCCATTTGCACTTGACATGTTCTGGTTGCACCTTGTCCATTTCCATTAACAGTAGAGCTTTGTACTGCCGGAATGTAATTTTCAGGATTTTGGAAAGACTTCAATGTATTCCAAATTTTAGAATCAGGAGCATTGATTTGTATTGTTTCTATTACTTTCATTAAAGGAAATGCAATAAAAATTGTATTTAGGATTATTTCCAAATTCATAAAAATGTTGGAAAATTTTCTAATCAAAAAAATATAAAGAATCAATAATTTTTTGAAAAATCTATTGAAACCTTGAGTTGCTCACAGATTGATTTTATTGCATTTCCAATCACCATGGGACTAATTGAGAAAAATCCTCTAAATTCCCCATCTCCTATTTCTTCTGCAATCAAACCAAATGGGCCAGTATCTCTTTTTGTTACTACTATCCACATGTTTGAGATATTTGTTCCATCACAACTGATTACCTCTACGTTTTGTGGGGGCTGAGGTGCTAAGAACGGATTATTAAAATCGCCAATAATCCAGGCTTTGGGTATTTTTTCTAAAAGTTCGGCATACCTATCTCCAACATACTTGTATCTTTTTTCTGTTTCAAATGTTGCCAAAAGAGGAGCGTTATTTCGTACTGCATAGTTTTCAATTAAAACACTTAGTCGATACAAGAATTTTCTGCCAGTCTTGAAATTAAGATATCCTGCATCAATGTAATCTTGCAATTTCCAAAGACGGTTAGTGTTTGTGATATCAGTTACCTCTCGTTCTTTTAATCCAGGAAAATCATCCCAAATGTCTTCAACGAAGCTTTTGTATTTTGCAGACATGAATTACATCCGTTTTTCTTTTATATAAAATAGTGATAAATTAAATTTCTAGTGCCAATTTAATTTTGAATTGGGTTATTAAAAATCTGATATGGCGTATTTTTTCATTCTAAGGGTTTTATTCTTCAAAAAATAGATTTAGACAATTTTCAAACTGTTCATTTAATTTCTTTAGGCGTGATGAATCAATAGAAAGTGAATTTCCATCAAACCAAGATGCTCCCAAATACAAGTCTCTGTTCATTTCAATTTGAATCCAAGGCAAAGGATTGTTACCATAGGTTCTCGTAATATATCCACCATGAAATGGGTCATTTAATGAAATTTCTTTTCTGTCAACACCAAACGACTTGGAAATGCAAGAGGCAAGCAATTCAATCATTTTCGTAGATGATGTTTTTC
Organism: Nitrososphaeraceae archaeon; assembly: GCA_025922755.1. GTDB lineage: Archaea > Thermoproteota > Nitrososphaeria > Nitrososphaerales > Nitrosopumilaceae > Nitrosomaritimum. The sequence goes on along the minus strand of JAICHE010000175.1, from coordinate 11 downwards.
CATCCTGATTT
>JAICHE010000174.1 GCA_025922755.1 Nitrososphaeraceae archaeon | reverse complement strand
CCTGTTAATGCATCGATAAATGTTCCAAATTCTCCTATATGCATAGTAGTTGTAGTTGGAACAAGTGCTTCGGCACCATACAGGTTTTGTAGAATTTCATTATTCTCGTCATAATTGAGCTCAATTAGGGCACTAACAAGAGCGTCTTTGGTTGACTCTGACATGTCAGGACTGACCATAAACACATGTGATGGTACTGGGCCTATTGTAGTCACGGGTCGGATTTTAACTTGATCTTCAGGATCAAGATATTTTTGGGCAGCAATGTCTGAACCAAATGCCACATCGACATTTTCATTGATTAGCATTTCAAGTGCTGCTTTGTATCCGCCAGCAAAGGTGTAACTTTCAAAGTTGTTGGCAAGTGCCATTTCCAAGGCAACAATGTCATCTCCTTCAATCGTTATAATTCCATCAGTCACCAAGGTTCCCATAGGTCTTACAAATCCCGAAGAACCAGTAATGCTGGTAAACGCAACCTTCTTTCCAACAGTATCCTCAATGGATTGAACTGAATTATCATCCGCTCTAGCCCATACAGTTGCTTGATAGTTCACCTTACCGGCAACTAATTCTGCCAAAACTGCCTCTGAGCCAGTTCTTTGATGAGTAATCCATGCAGGACCAGTATCCATAAAGGCGGCATCTATGTGACCAAATCGCATTCCTTCAATTATGGTTTCATAATTTGTGGGAATCACTATCTCGACATCCACACCCAATTTCTTTTCTAGAAACTGTTCCAGGGATTGGGCTTTTGGTGTTAATTCATCGGCTTTCTCAACTGGAATGAATCCGATGGTTATAGTTTCAACATCAACTGTTGAATCTGCAGATGAGACATTGATGACACCTTCATTAATCAGAAATTCAATTCCGTTTAGAAAAGTTTGATCATCAACTGATCCTTCTGCCCACCAAGCTGCATTGTTTTTTACCCATTCTGGAACTAGGGTTTGAGCTTGAACTTGATCAAATGAAATCGTTAGCACTCCAATTGCCATGATTGCGGCGATTAGTGGTACTGTGATTTTCTTTTTCATTTTTTGACTAAAATTCTTAGGATTACCTAAGTTATTTAAACTGGGTTTTCATTCTAAACCATCATTCCAAGTCTATAGAATTAGAACAAGAGATTATTTTGAAATCTTATTAGACACAGGTCTTTTGTTAGGATAAAGATGTAGTACTGGTTCAGTATCATCAAGTGTAATTTCGACCTTGCCAATTCTACTCCTATACTGTTTGATTTTTTTACCTTCGTTTGAAAAAATAAATTTATGAACTTCAACTAAAGCTAAATCTTCTAAGGATGATAGTGTTTTGTAAACAGTCGACAAAGATAATTTTAATTCCTCTGCAATCTGTGTTGCGTCCTTTGATTCCTCCTTTACAGAAAATAAAACGGCTCTTGTACAAACATTGCTTAAGGATTCGATAATTTTTTGAGTTACATTAAACTCGTTTAATTGAATGATATTTGGTAAGGCCATAAATTTCACTTGTTTGACACTAGGTTAAGAACAGGCTCTGGCTTTCGTATGGAGATATCAGCCTTGCTGATTCTACTCTTGTAAACCTTGTACTTTCTTCCTTTATCAGAGATCATCCATTTTTCAATTTCAATGAGGGTAAGTTCTTCAAGATCCCCTAATTTTTTATATACGGAGCTAAGAGGGATTTTGAGTTTTTCAGATAGTTCGGTGGCAGTTTTTCCTTGTTTGATAATAGAGAATAAAATTGCCCTAGATTCGGCATCAGCTAACGCTTCAATAACTTTTTGAGTAATGTCATATTTTTTTAGCTGTGGGAGGGTAATTCGCCTAGTCAACTAAACCCAAAATATTTTAGAGTTATTTAAACGACATGATTTAATTCTCATTCTAGAGAGTTAGAATTACTAATTAAATGAAGGTACTTCTCTGTTGGGATTAAAGCGAGTCCATAGCAAACCAAGAACTAGCCCAATGGCAATCCAAAAAGTCGAAACACCTAACACAGACATTATTCTAAAGCCCTCAACTAAATTTGCAGGAGCTGTATTTTCATCTGGATTTTCAGGCATTGCGAAAAACACAATCGAAACTAAAGCAACGTAACCAAACAAAGAAATGATTTTCTTTTTTCCTTCAAATGCTTTCGATAACTTGTAAAATCCGACTGCAGCAAATCCTGAAATTGCAATAAATGAAAGGTATAGAATACCTCTTAAAACTACGGTATCTGCATCGCCTACTGTTGGTGGATTTGCTGGGTATTTTAAAAAGGGAATAAAGTAAATGGTTAACCACATAATTCCTGCCAAAACAAGTGCTTTTTTTACATCATTGTTTCCAGGTAATGAGTTCCTAGACAAAGCAAATACAATTCCGAATAATGCACCAAGTGAGGTTCCTAGTATCACACCAGCCAATATCTGGCCCCCTTTTTGCCATTCCCTATATCCTTCATACTCGACCCAAAATTCTAGTGTATCTTCTTCTTCACCTGAGGCAAACAAATTTTGATTTTCGATGTTTATTGCTTCATCAAGATATGGCTCTACTAATACCAAATTTGATGTACCATGAATAAATCCTGCAAATGCACCTGAAATTAAAACAATAATTAGAAAAAGAGATGTCTTCATGAAATTAACTCCTAATGACAAGGAAAGCCAGCTGCATGTCGCATATCATGGGTAAGTTCATGGATGTATAGGTCTTCAAATGCCTGCTCTCCAAAAGCTATGCTGAAGATATGTCCTTGGTCAAATCCAACAACGAATAATCCTGCTGCAAATATTATTGCTAATGCAATAATTGCAATTGTTGGAACACCAGTTTTTGAGACATTAATTTGTCTTGATTGAGACATGGAGCTTGTTTTGAACTAATGTATTTAAGTTCTTGGACAATTTATCCAATTTATATAGAAAAATTTCTTAGGGAAAATCTGCGCCAACAAATTCAGACATTACAAAACATTGTTTCAAGAAAAGGATCAAGTAAAGTTTTGACATTTAGTATTCCGCATGTTTTCAAAGCACTTCAATTACTTTATCATGATAATTATGTGAGCAGATCAAAATTTTCTCAAGAGTTACATTTGGGCGAAGGAGCTATCAAGACACTAATTTTACATCTCAAGAATGCAAAAATGGTCGATACAACAAAATCAGGAACGTTTCTTACAACCAAAGGAAAAAAATTTTCTGAAAATTTTTCCCCCTTTGGTGTAAAGTATGTTCCTGACTTTGTAGTGTCTACCATTTTTGCATTCTTTAGATGCAAGATTAGTGTCTTAATTG
>JAICHE010000173.1 GCA_025922755.1 Nitrososphaeraceae archaeon | reverse complement strand
TGAATTTTGTAAGGTCTGGTTCGAAAACTAATTCATAGTTTTTTGGAGTAACGTCCACTCTTGAGGTAATTTTGTTAGGCTTTAAGTAGATTTTCTCTTAATTTTTAGATCAGAAAATCAAATTCAACCCCCTCATTTTTGGGGTTTAACTCCATAATTTTACAAGAATTCACTCGATCTTAAGGTTTTCTAAGAGATTGTCTAATCTTGCAACAGCTAAAAAGATCGTTTTGCAATTCAAAATTTGCAAGTATAAACGAGTTTATCAACTGTCAGTAAAAATAGAACGCCCCCCCTCCCACGCACGAAAAGTGCGATATGACTAAAGTTATGATGTGAGGTGAGTTGTTGGAGAATTGTTTAAGATCAAAATCAAAGTAACGACTTTTCTAAAAAGAAAAAAAGAAAAAATTGTTTTATTGGCCTGGATATTGTGTTCCAGTGGCTAGTTTCTCTTCAGTAACGATGAGGTTAGCTCGTCCAACTTCCAATACTGTATGTGGCGTTGTTAGATCTCCACTGTTCTTGGAGTTCTTGCCATTTACGGTCAGATTGTCTGCCAACTTGGCTTGTACCTCAACGGTATGCTCGCCTGAGCCTACATCCAGAGCCACAAATGTCCAACCATGAGCTTGTTTTGTTGCAATGTAGGAGTCAAAGTAAATATCCTCAGGACAAGTGTATGTTACTCCATCAATTCCTTCAACAGCGGTACAAAGATCACTTAGAGTTGATAATACATTTGTATCAATGCTGTAAGCTCGGCTACACAGAGTCACCTCCGAATTAAAGTCGTTACCCACATATGATATTGGAACTTCGTTTCCATCTACCAGTACCCTGATATCCTCTCTGACAGCAGATGTGCCGCTTTCATTATCAGAATCAAGATTCAACTCTGTATGAATGGCACATTCTTGTTGGTGAGTGATAAACAAGTCTGATGGGGATGAGGTCTTTATTGTTCCTTCAATAATGGTTGCCCATGTATCATACGTGTTTGGAACTACTGTAACGTTTTGCGCGGTAAACATTGCCTTGTTTGCAGGTGCTGCAACTACTTGTGAAATCGAAAGTGAAGTCACTGAGACGGCAGCAATTGCTACTATAGCAACTAAACCAAAAACGCCCAATTCTTTTTTGTTCATTGGATTTTTTTAATAGAGATTCCTTTTAAGTTTAAAAAAATGTAACAAAAAATTGTTACGATACAATAATTCTTGTATTGGTACGATTAATTTTATTTTTGTAAGGAAAAAAATATTACAAAATTAAATTAGAATTACATTACATATAACACTCACACTTTCAATAAAAATTCAAATCCCAAATTGGGTAAAAATAACTGCGGGTTGGTGGGGACAGAGTTCAATATCTGAACCGGATTTTATCAACACCCTTCAATATTTAATCAAAGAAAAAATTATTGTAATCGAAGATCTTGGAGAGCCTGGAAAGCGGGAGGATAGTGATGTTTCGAGATGGGGCTAAAGGGTATGCGAGTAGGTGGTCTACAGGATCAATTCCTGATGAAGAGTTTGTAAAAGGAATTCAGCAAATAGTGGAACAAGGATTAATTCAAGTGAGGTAGACTCTTAAGAAATAAACTATATTCAGTCATCATTCCAAAAAAATAATTTCAAATCCCAACATATTATAAAAATTGATGCTAATCAAGTAAAACTATGGCAATAATCACAGATATACTTCCTATCAAACCCATAACTGCTAATTTGCTTTGCAAATTCCATTCTTCTTTTATTGAAATTTTCACCATGTTGTTTTTTGCATCAAGGGCATATTTGAAACAATAGTTTATTCTCAAACTTCCCAAAAAATAATTTCAAATCCAACAATCCATTTAATTTCCGATAAGAATTAAACTAGTATTGATTCCTAGCGAAGATCTTTGTCAGGATTTGTTTCACAATCTTCAGAATCCCTTTTGAGGTCTTTATCATTATAGCTTATTACCCAACATTTTCGGTTGGAGTTATCTTCGGTCTTTATCACTTCAACATATCTACTAATGGGGAATACCAAATGCAGACTTTGTTCTTTATCATCCAGTTTAACTTCAATGGCAGAATGTATTGATACAGATAGGAAACGTTGTGTGTGTGAATCCTGATGTCCAGGAATATTTGGAATTTGAATCCATGCAGGATAATTACCATTTTTACCTAAAATCGGAGGTGTATGTGTTGTAATTTGTGGCATATTATGAGTTTGCTAGAGGATTGCTTTTTAATAATTCATAGGTCGTCCGAGAAATTTTTTCTATCAATAACAGAAATAAAAAATAATTTCAAAACTGTTCTATGCAGGTAAAATCAAAAATAAAAAAGGGTTTTGATTATCCCCACATTTCTTTGACTTTCCATGATGTTTCACATGTTGGGTCTGGAAGGTCTAGATCTTCACAATTAGTATGAAGTTCTGCCTCAAATCCGTTTGGAGTAGGAAGCTCTAATGATTTAGCAGTTTCAATTTGTTCATTGAGGGATTCCAATATCAGAAAACCAATGAAGGAATCTGCAACCGAGTTTGCTTGAACTACATTGCTTGTGAAAGATAGCAAGTTTTGTGGAGGAACTTGTGCAATTGCAGCTATTGCAGCTGGAATGCTAATTTCTCCTTCAAAGTAACACCACATAAACTGACTGTCAGCTAGGGTATTGTTCATTTTGACCTTGCATTCTACCTTATCCATGAAACCAGGGGAAAGTGCTACTCCTAATTGAGTGGAATTTAACACTTGGAAATTTGGTTTTTCTGCATATGCTTCTGGAATGATCTGGTTTTGTATGGAGCTTGAGTTTTCTGAATTAGATGTAAGTTCAGAACTTGAAATGTTTCCATATACTGCTCCAATTGCGATCAATATTGCAAATGCAGGAATTGCAAATAATGCGATTGTTTTTCTAGTCATCAGATAAAGCAATTTTGATTTTGATTTATCATTACCTCCCACTTCCCCACTATGGGAAAACAATATCAAATCTTAATCTTCTTTATCAATATTCTTTGTATGACTTTTTGTTTATGTCAGAAAAAAATATCTGCCTTAATTTTGTGGACTACACAAGCCATCAGGGTCAGAACCAAAGTCCTTCCCTTGGCCATTTCCTTGACAGAAGTTATCAATGTAATTACTTGCAGTTCCTTCTGTGCCCCCGCCTGAGGATTGATCAGAAAATCCAAGATCTTTATTTGATGATGCAGTATTGATTTCAAGGGAATTTCCTGTTCCAGAAGAGGATACAAAGAAACCCACCCAGCCGTTAACT
>JAICHE010000172.1 GCA_025922755.1 Nitrososphaeraceae archaeon | reverse complement strand
TACTACTTCTCCTTTTTCCATTGAATCCAATTCATCACTAGATACCAAGGTTTTTCCAACTGCTAGAAATTTGTGATGTGATTCCTCAATGACACAAATAATGTCTCCTTTTTTAAATTCTGAATGTTTTTTTATTCCTGGTCTCATCACATTTGCTCCCTTGCACATGAATTTGACTGCACCCATGTCTACCATTACATATGGAAATTTTTCAAGAGCTTCTGTCTCTGATAAAAATGGAACGTACTCATCATCTACTTTCAAAGCTTTTACTCCATTACCTACAATAATTTGTGCATCACTTGAAATTTCATGAACTTTGAGATTTTTATTTTTTGGAATTTCCATATTCCATTTCTCTGAAAGTGTTTTTATTACTGATGCAGTTTCGCTTTTTGAAATTAAGTTTGATTTCAATTTTTTGCAGTCTCTTGTCTAATGTCCAGCAAATCTCTTAGAATGGAACTTGCAGTCTCCATTCCACCTGCACCTTTCCCAATAATTGTCTGTGTTCCCGAATGCTCTGATGTAAATGCAATGGCATTTAGCGTTCCATTAACACAAAGAGGATCGTCGATTGAAACTTCTTTTGGTCCTACTTCTAGTTCTTTGTTACAAGATGCAATTAGCTTGATTGCGCATTTTTTCTTGGCAGCTTTTTTGATATCTTCAGTTGTGACTTTTCTTATGCCTGTGCATTTGATGTCAGGCATGGTTACCTTCATCCCCATAATCCAATTTGCCAAAATTACCAATTTTGCCGCTGCGTCTAATCCATCCAAATCTAGTGCCTCATCAGCTTCTACATACCCTTTATCTTTGGCATCTTTTAGGGCAGATTCAAAAGTAAGGCCATTTGCCATATTTGTCAAAATGTAATTTGTAGTTCCATTTAGAATTCCTGCAAAAGAAGTAATGCGCTCACCACGAAGACTGTCTTTTGCATAGTCTAGGATTGGCGTTCCGCCTCCGACAGTGCCGCTGAATTTTAGCAATACCTGATTGTATGTTGCAAGCTCTAGTAATGATGGGAATGCAAGGGCCAGTGGACCTTTATTTACGGAAATTACATGCATGCCTTTTTTCATCGCCATTGTAATGTGGGTCATACCAGGTTCTGCATCTTTGTAATTGCTTGCAGTAGTTTCGATTAACACATCTGCTTCTAAATTCTTAATCATGTCTATTCCAGACATTTTGTTTTTTGAATTTGAATAGTTCCTTACACTTCCATGTTTCTTTTTTGTTTCTACCAGTTTCTCAAGATCAAGACCAGAAGAATCCACTGCACTTCCTTTACTGTCAAAAACACCTACTATTCTTGGCTTTAACCCATATTTTGCATAGAGGTCCTCAGATCGTGAATCAAAAAGCTTGACTAGGCTCTGACCTACAACTCCAAACCCACAAAGTATTATTCTCAAAATTCCTCTTTCCCTTCATTTGCGCCACTATTGTATGTTTTATTCATGTCTTTGATTTTCTTACCATTGACTGTGTTTTATTAATAATTTGTGAATTTTGTTGAGATTGTTCTGATAAATTTTCCAAAGTGATATACTATTCTTCTTTTTCTAAGGAAAGAGATACAGAGTTTATACAATATCTCAAATTAGTAGGTCTTGGCCCATCATCAAATACATGCCCTAGATGAGCTCCACATTTGTTACAATTAACTTCGGTACGAACCATTCCAAAAGATGTGTCTGAAACATACTCTATCTTTTCTTCTGATATGGGATCCCAAAAACTGGGCCATCCTGAACCTGAATCAAATTTTGTGTCTGACTTGAACAAGGGTTCTCCGCAACACACGCACTTGTATGTACCATTTTCTTTATTATCACAATATTTTCCTGAAAATGGGGGTTCTGTTCCTTTGTTGATGCAAATCTCATATTGCTCTGGAGTTAGCTCTTTTTTCCATTCCTCGGATGTTTTCTGAATTTTTTCTGTCACAAACTATTTTGTTTGTAATCGTATTAGTATATTTTCTATTTTAACTTCTTTCGTTTTTCTTCGGTTCTTTTTTCAGATTCAAATCTCTCAAGATCATACTCTTTTAAATCCACAAACCTCATAATTTTGCTCAAGTTTGGATGAACTTTGTTTATTTGATGATACATTTGCTGTGCCACTCGTCTGTAATCAATATGCCCCTGAGGAACAGTTCTTAATTCAATCAAATGACATGCTTCTCGTAAATTGAACTTCATAAAATAAGGATAGTTGTAAGCAAAATTAACAACATATTGTCCCTGTTCTGGATATTTTTTTCTTATTTTGTCAAAAACTTCTTTTGTTTTATCCATACATTCTCTGTATTCTTTATTGATTCCCAAGATTTCTATCTCCTTTGGAGTGTTGTAACCATGATCGGTTGTAAGTAATTGTCGCTCAATAGTCAAAGCTCTGTGTCTGTGAAAGTCTCTGAACATCCCAAAATTATTTAACAAATCAAAAGTATAGTAAACACTTTCAAAAGCGCGATTTGGTCTATGTCTTCGATTCTGACGTAGTTTTGTAAATTGGTTTATTATCTTGATTTTCTTTTCTTTTGAGAATTTTTTAACCTGAGCAAAGATGTCTTGATAAGAAGTGCTAGGAGACTGCTCGTATATTATACTGGTGATAACTTTGTCAATTGAATTTTTTTCTGGTTCCCAATCTACCAGTTTTGTTTTGACTCCGAAGGATTTTTTTGTCATTATCTCTTTTGTAATTGATTTGGAATATTTTCTAATTTCTCTGAGGTATTTTTGAAATGCTTTTCCATATTTGTCATCGGATCTTCTCACAAAAGATTTGATGGTTGTATCAAGCTCTTTTTTGATTTTTGAGGCTAAATCCTGTTCTTCTTGAAGGTCTGAGGCTGCAAGTACTGTCAAAAGATACTCAAATGCACGTCCATTTCCAGTTATTCCTACATTTGTTAGCGTGGATGCCGGAAGCAATCCTCTTAGAATGTCTAAAGCCTTGGCTTTAGTTGACCCTCTGTAAATCATATTGGCAGATTTGATGTCTTGTTCTTGCTTTAATTTGGAAAACGGTTTTTCTTTTCCATCATCTGAGTCTTTAAAGGAGTATTTTTCAATAGGATATTTTTCTCTGACATAATTTATCATAGGTTCAATATTTTTGGAATAAACATCAAAGGAAAAATTACAAGAATCCAAATACTCGTCTGCAAATTTTGATTTCATTAAAACAGGATCTCGATAAAATCTATACTCTCCATTAATTTTTTTATTCCATGCAACATATCTTGATGATTTTTCAAGATATGATAATCCTATTCTTCT
>JAICHE010000171.1 GCA_025922755.1 Nitrososphaeraceae archaeon | reverse complement strand
TTTCCCTTGGATTTGATATGCACCTTTCTCCAGCGAACTTCTAGCTTGTTTTCCAAGTGCATCTTCATTGCTTTTAGCAAGGTTTCTGCTTCCAGCCTCTGTCCTTTTACTTTAATCTCTTCTAGTGAATCATTTGGATCTACCTCAAAGGAATCTTGGAAAATTATTGGCCCTTGATCTAAGTTTTCTGTGACATAGTGGGAAGTAACCCCAATAATTTTTGTTCCCCTTTCATAAGCTTGTGCATAAGCCAATGCTCCAGGAAACGCTGGAAGAAGAGATGGGTGGATATTGATAATTCTATTTGGATATCTCCATACAAAGTTTGGAGTAAGAATCCTCATGTATCTTGCTAGTGCAATCAAGTCAATATTGTGTTTTTTACAAACTTCGATAATTTTTGACTCTGCTTTTTCTTGGTTTTTTTCTTCGATTGCAATAAATGGAATTTTTGCTTTTTTTGCCAAGGGTTCAAGCGTTTTTTCGGTTCCTATTATTACCGAAATATTTCCTTTCAAAGATTTCTTTTTTGAGGCAGCAAGAATTGTTTCAAGGCAAAGAGGTTCTTTTGTTACAAATATTGCAATATTTTTTTGACTAGTAGTTTCATGATGTGTATTGACATCCATTTTCTCTTTTTTTGCAAGCTCCTGAATTTCAGAATCAAATTTTTCTACATTGATATTTTTTGTAAACGATGCTTCTAGATACATTCCAAAAAGACCTTTGATTACATTTTGGTTTACTTTCTCTATGTTTCCACCCATAGAAAATACAAAATTGGTAAATGATGCAACGATTCCTTCCCTATCTGCACCTACAACTGTAATTCCAATCACTGTTTTTTTCAAGACTTTCTTGGTGAATATTTTCTCATTATTAATCATTCACAGAAAAAGTATCAAGTGCGGGAGGTGGGATTTGAACCCACGAACTCCTAAGAGATAGGGTCCTAAGCCCTACGCCTTTGGCCAGGCTGGGCGACTCCCGCAACGGAGGTGCCACTAGACACAAATTTATCTATTATTGACCATAAGTATGGCACAATTCTTTGGTACAAATGGAATTCGTGGAGTTTTCAAAGAAGATTTCACTTTGGAATTCATTCATGACATGACTTTAGCTATTGGAACATATTTCAAAAATGGACCGTTACTGATAGGTTATGATGGAAGAGATTCAAGTCCTATTATAGCAAAAACTGTCTGTAGTGCACTAAACTATTGTGGTCTTGATTGTAATGATGCAGGTCTTGTACCTACCCCGTGTTTAGAATATGCAGTAAAAAAATTGGGATACAATGGTGGAATAATGATAACCGCATCACATAACCCTCCTCAATATAATGGAATAAAACCTGCTGCAAAAGACGGGGTTGAAATTTCTAGAGAAGATGAATTGATAATTGAAGACGTTTACCTGAAAAAAAATTGGATAAAGAACTCTTCAAAATTGGGAGTTACCCGAACAGATGATAGAGCAATTGAAGTTTATCTACAAGGAATCATGTCCCAAGTTGATTCTGAAAAGATAAAATCAAAAAAATTCAAACTTGCTCTTGATCTCGGCAATGGTGCCCAGGCAGTTTCTGCACCTATTTTTTGTGACAAATTAGGATGTGAGATATTTTTAATAAATCAAAAAATTGATGGAACCTTTCCAGGAAGAGGTTCAGAACCAACTCCGCAAAACCTTCAAGAACTTTCTAAAATTGTAAAAGACAACAATGCTGATCTTGGAATTGCATTTGATGGGGATGGTGATAGAAGTATTTTCTGTGATAATAATGGGAAAATTTTAACAGGAGACAAATCAGCACTAGTTTTAGCTCAACATATCTTAAAGAAAAAACCTGGATCTTTGGTTGTAACTTGTTTGAATTCTGGTTCAAACATTGAAAGCATTGCCAACCAATTTACCTCTAAAGTTATTCGCACTAAAGTTGGAAGTGTCGAGGTCTCAAGAAAAATGGTTCCTACAAATGCTCTTATTGGATTTGAAGAAAATGGGGGATTCATGTATGGGCCTCATAACCAAGTAAGAGATGGTTGTATGACTCTTGCCTTAGTGTTGGATTTACTTGCAATGACTGAAAAATCATTATCTCAGAAAATAAATGAGCTTCCCCCTTCCTACACAACTAAAGACAAATTATCATGCTCTCCTGAAGATGCCAAAAAACTAATTCAAGCCCTAAAAGACGAATTTCCAAATTCAGATACTACAGATGGAATAAAAATTTCAACAAATTCCAAAAACTGGGTTATGATAAGGCCAAGTGGAACCGAACCAATCATTAGAATATATGGAGAAGCTGAATCTCAGCAAAAACTTGACTCTCTAATGTCTGAATATCTAGAAAAAGCTAAAACAATCATTTCCAGATAACACTTTTAAAACCAATCACTCGCATGATGGGAATGGAGAATGATCCCTAAGGGTGACAAAGTATGGGTAAAGCTTACTATGTAAAATTTGAGACACCAGAAGACTTGGTAAATCCAATTCTGGAAGCCGTAAGAGTTGCATCTACTAGTGGTAAAGTAAAAAGAGGTACTAATGAGGCTACAAAAGCCATTGAACGTGGTACCAGTAAACTGATTGTTATAGCTGAAGATGTAGAACCACCTGAGGTAGTAGCACATCTTCCAATCCTTTGTGAAGAACAAGGTGCAGCATATGCTTTTGTTCCAAGCAAACAAGAATTAGGAAAATCTTTGGGCATTGACATTACATCTGCCGCTGCAGCAATTTTGGATGCTGGTGATGCACAACATATAGTTGACCAAGTTGTATCATCAATTGATAAAATTAAAGGTGGTAAGACCGATAAATGAGTGCTACAACTGACGAAGTAACTCAATCTGAAATTATTCAAATTGTTGGAAGGACAGGAATTGCAGGCGAAGTTATTCAAGTTAGAGTTAAAGTTCTAGATGGCAAGGATAGAGGAAGGATTCTTACAAGAAACGTCAAAGGATCTGTTAGGTTGGGAGAAATTCTAATGCTAAGGGAGACTGAACGAGAAGCAAAGAAGATCAAATAGGTGGAATAAATGAGTCTTTTAGTTAAACCATGTAATTTCTGTAATAGAACAGTTGCAAAAGGATCAGGTACAATGTTTGCAAAAAATGATGGAACCGTTCTATGGTTTTGTTCTTCAAAATGTAAGAAAAATGCACTTGAGCTAAAACGCGATCCAAGAAAGCTAAAGTGGACTAAAAAATACGTCAAAGGCGGAATTAAACAAAAGAAACGTTGACTGAACAATCTCTTTTTATTGTAAAACCAGACGCCGTAGCTAGAAACC
>JAICHE010000170.1 GCA_025922755.1 Nitrososphaeraceae archaeon | reverse complement strand
CATGGTGGATTGAAGATCCAGAAACTGACTTCTTCCAAACTGTATTTGGTGTTGAAGGTGAAGTAGATCTACGTCTAGCAAAAGGCAAAACTGACTTAGACCAAGGAACTGCATCTAATTCAACTCTATTTGGCGCTTTAGGTGCCAGAGGCGGAGATGAAAATGCACTTGCAAGACATTGTGTTGCAGCAAAACTCAATGCTGAGAACCCAGATGTTGATTACCCATGGACCAATTCTACTGTAATTGAGACCTGTGGTGACACTATCACAAGTACGAATTCAACTGCAATTAATGAGTTGAAAAACATGCTTGATGAGTGGAATAACTTTGGGGCAAACATCAGTCAACACTGGACTGAACCACTACCATAAACCAAAAATCTAAACCCTTTTTTTCTTTTTTATTAACCCTGAAAATTATCAAGATCTTTCTAATATTCTCTTGAATTTATTATTTTGAATTATAACATATAATAATACTCCAGTATTGTTGTCAATCATGCACACAGTACGAATTCCAAAAGTTATCAAATTTGGAGAAAATGCATTAGGTGAAACCGAATACCCAAAAAATGCACTCGTTGTAACTACTGCTTCACCAGAACTATCTGGAAAGTGGCTAGATAAAATGGGAATTCAGGATTACATGTTATATGACAAGGTAACTCCTGAACCATCAATCGACGATGTTAATTCTTTGATTGCTGAATTCAAAAGTAAAAACCCATCAGCTCTAATTGGATTGGGTGGTGGAAGCTCCATGGATGTCGTAAAATACGCCGCACAAGACTTTGGCGTAGAGAAAATTCTAATTCCAACAACATTTGGAACTGGAGCAGAAATGACAACATATTGCGTTTTGAAATTTGATGGAAAAAAGAAATTGTTACGTGAAGACAGATTCTTAGCTGATATGGCAGTAGTTGATTCATATTTTATGGATGGTACTCCTGAACAAGTCATAAAAAATTCTGTTTGTGATGCATGTGCTCAAGCCACTGAAGGATTTGACAGCAAACTCGGCAATGACTTGACTAGGACTCTATGTAAACAAGCATTTGAGATTCTCTATGATGCAATAATGAATGACAAACCAGAAAACTATCCGTATGGTTCAATGTTATCTGGAATGGGATTTGGAAATTGCTCTACGACACTTGGACATGCATTGTCCTATGTTTTCTCAAATGAGGGAGTGCCACACGGTTATTCTCTATCTTCGTGTACTACAGTTGCACACAAGCATAACAAATCCATCTTCTATGATAGATTCAAAGAAGCAATGGAAAAACTAGGCTTTGATAAACTTGAACTCAAGGCTGATGTTTCAGAAGCAGCAGACGTTGTTATGACAGATAAGGGACATTTGGATCCAAATCCAATTCCTATTACCAAAGAAGACGTCATAAAATGTCTAGAAGACATCAAAGCAGGTAATCTGTAAAAAATTCATAATTTTTTTACATTTTTTCTATTTTCTTTAATATGGGTAAAATCGCCACCAAACTTATTTATCCTAATACACTGACCTAATGATACATGACTCAAAATAAACTCAAATTTGGAATTCAAAATGGATTAAATGTTGCCCGAGCGGGATATACCGAAGATCAGATTTTAACTGCATGTATGCTTGCTGACAAAACAGGCTATGATTCTATTTTCTATATGGACCACACAAATGTTCCTCAATGGAAAAATGCAACTGTTTTAGATCCATGGGTTATGCTTTCTGCAATTGCAGCAGTTACAAACAATGTGGAACTGGGTACTTGTGTTACTGATGCTATTCGTCGTCATCCATCCAATATTGCCCTTGCTGCAATTACTTTGGATAGAATTTCTAAAGGAAGAGCAATTTTAGGTATTGGTGCAGGAGAAGCTCAGAATCTAAAAGAATTTTGCATTCCATTTGAAAAACCCGTTTCAAAATGGGAAGAACAAATAGAAGTTATCAAAACCCTGTATCGCTCTACTCCAGACAACACCGTTGATTATGACGGAAAATATTACAAATTAGAGGGTGCTTGTTTGCAAGCTCCTCCAATTAGAAAACCACATCCTCCAACATACATGGCCGCAGGTGGAAAACGTACATTAGAACTAACAGGAAAATTGGGAGAAGGTTGGCTGCCAATTGGTTATACTCCAGAATTGTTTGCAGATCATCGAAAACAAATTGAGGATGCCATGGATAAGCACAACAGAACGCAAGAAGAAAAAGATAATTTCCAAATGGCACTTGATATTGACGTTTACTTTTCAGAAGATGCAGAAGAGTCATGGGCACGAATGAAAGAAGCAGTAAAAGTTAGTTTGTTCAAACCAGAAATACTTCGAGTTCATCAACTAAAAGAAATTGAAGGATTTGATTTTGTAAAATACTTTACAGAATATTCCATGTCAAACCAAGACTGGATTGTAAAAATGCGGGAAGCTGCAACAAAAATACCAGAACCAGTTGCACGTTCATCCACTGCTATTGGAACTCCTGATGACATGATTCCTACATTTGAGCGATTCATGGATGCCGGTGTGAATCACTTTGTCATTAGATTCTGGGGTAAGAACTACTTTGGTTCCATTGACAAATTTGCATCACATGTAATGCCTCACTTGAGAGAAAAAGCCAAAAAGTAGCAGTTTTTTCATCAAGGACACAGAAAATCATTTACTATACCACATCAATTAATTTTGATGGATGATTTTTCAAAAACAATTGACGAGTGTCTCAAAATATTAGAAGAAAATGTAGATGTTTTGGCAAACCTTGAGATGGATTTAGAAGATGAAAAAGAAGATGAGGTTGTACATAGTTTAGAGCTTCATGACCTTTATGATATGGCTGAAGACGTATCTCGTACATCAAAAATTAAGCGTGCAGAAACTAATCTTGTCAGAAGACAAACAGAAAATTTGTAATTGCTAAGACTTGTGTGGTCTGGTATTTCTTTTTGCTCTACTTTTCATTTTAGTGTATACTTTTGCCTGTCTCTTTTGCTTTTGTTTTTCTAATCTCTTTCGTGTTCGCTCTGATGATTTAGATGATTTTTGATATACTTTGACTTTACTCCCATCTTTTAGCATCACTTGTTTTCCTTTGAATCTTTTTTCAAGGTCTTTGCATTTTTTGTAATATTTTTGAAGACAGAAAAAAATTCTCTTAGTTTCACTTCGAAACTCTGTTATTTCTTTAGATTTTTTTAATTCGTTTATAATGTTCCTCAATAACCCTTTGTCAATATCCGTAATTCTATGAATCTCTCTAAACCAAATAAATTTAGATTCTGAGCCCCATTCTTCTAGTAATT
>JAICHE010000169.1 GCA_025922755.1 Nitrososphaeraceae archaeon | reverse complement strand
GCAATCAATACACTTCTTAATCCAGGAGATGAACTAATTGTTATTGAACCTGCCTGGCCGGCATACAAAGATTGTGCACTAAACTCAGGAGTAAAAGTAAGAACAATCAACACTTCATTTGAAAGTAAATGGGAACCATCAATTGAGCAAATCAAGCAAACTATAAACTCCAATACTAGGATGATTGCTTTGAATTACCCAAACAATCCAACTGGAAAAATACTTCCAGAAAAATTACAAGATGAGATTATAGATTTGGCAATTAGAAATAATTTGTATATTCTTAGTGATGAAATTTATTCACAATATTCATTTGGAAGTTGGAAAAGTGTACTAGAGTATAATTACAATAAGACCATTGTTACACAATCTTTTTCCAAATCCCATGCAATGACCGGGTTTAGAATAGGATACTCCATCGCACATCCCGACCTAATTGATAAAATGTCAAAATTTGAGGCACTTTGTCTCACCAATGTGTCAGAGCCCATGCAATATGTGGCAATGAGATCCTTAGAAGCAGATACCTCCAATAATACTAATACAGTACAGCGAAGATTAGAGTTATTGATTAAAAAAGCCAAAGAGATGAATCTTGATTTTATTCATCCAGATGGAGCAATGTATCTCTTTGCTAGAGTCAATCAAGATGGATTTGACGGAGTACAATTTGCCAACATGTTATTAGAAAAAGGAGTGGCAGTGGCACCAGGAGAAGGTTTTGGAGATTACAAAAAATTTATCAGATTATCAGCGTGTAGAGATGACCAAGCCCTAACAGACGGAATGAATATACTAAGCGGATTTTTAAGTGATAAATGATGAAGAAGTCAATTACTATTGTTGGTGCTGGAGGTCAAATGGGCCAATGGTTTTCCAAATATTTTCTAAGTAAAGGCTTCGAAGTAACAGGTTATGATGAAGAAAATAAAATCAAAGGTAAAGAAATTATCCAGTCCGAATCTTTAGTAGGTGCAATTCTTAAGGCAGATTATGTAATGTTATGTACTCCAACAAGAAGAACTCCTGAAATTATTAGATTAATTGCAAAAGAAATGAAGAGAGGAACATACCTGATAGAAATTTCATCTGAAAAAGGAAAGGCAGTGTCATCATTGTCTAAAATGCCAGCTAAAATTAATCCTATTTGCATTCATCCAATGTTTGGTCCAGGTATAAAAAATATCAAAGGACACAACATCATTTCGGTCCCAGTAAAAGATGCTAAAAAAGAACTTACAGTTGCAAAATCTCTTTTTGAAGGGGCAAATTTTGTAACCATTGATGCCGTAGAGCATGATAAAAAAATTGCAGTGATTTTAGGATTAACACATCTCCTAAACCTTGTCTTTGCAAACATTATTTCAAAGGATGAAAAAATTGCTTTAACAGAAAAAATGTCTGGAACTACGTTCACAGTTCAAAAGATTCTTGCTGAAAGCATAATGACTGAATCTCCAGAATTAATTGAGACAATAATTGCAAATCCTGAAATCAGAAGAGTTGCAGAGGATCTTTGGAAAGACGTAGGAAGATTACTAACAGCTGTTCAGGAATCAAAAACCGAAGAAGTAATCACATACATTAAATCATGCCAAGAAAGGCTCGCAACAAAAACTGACTTAGACGCATCTTACAAGAAATTGACAAAGATGGTAAATGCCATTGAGAAAAAATAGCCAAAATGCGCTCGACAAGAATAGTAACATCCTTCATTAAAGATAATGACAAATTTCTGCTTCTAAAGAGAAGTAATAAAGTCAAAACCATGAAGGGTTTATGGGCAGGAATTAGCGGAATCATAGAAAATGAGGAAGATCCGCTCAGTAGAGCAAAGATTGAGATTTTTGAAGAGTTGGGAATTACAGAAGACAAAATCAAATTTTTAAAAGCTGCCTCAAAAATGACAGTGCATTCTCCCCAATATGAAAATCATGAGTGGGAAATTTTTCCATTTTTGTTCGAATCAAGCAATCCAACAATAAAGCTAAACTGGGAAAATTCAGAATACAAATGGGTTACCATAAGTGAAATTAAAAATTATGAAACAGTTCCAAGCATCGACAAGGTTTTACTCAGTTTGTTGTAAGTTTTCCTTCTCATACCCTCGTTGTTGTGGAAGCATTATGTAAACACATGCACCCCCACACATTGTGCAAGGGACATTATTGCCAGGATGTTGCCCAGTTCGGCTATGGATCTTTGCTGCCTCTTCAGGATCAATTGATAAAGCCAATTGTTTTTCCCAATCAAGTGTTCGTCTGGCTTCACTCATAGCCATATCCCATTTTATCGCCTTGTCTCTAATCTTTACAAGATCTCCGGCATGAGCAGCAATTCTGTAAGCGATTAGTCCAGCCTTTACTTCTTCAGGATTTGGCAATGCCAAATGTTCCGATGGAGTCAGGTAACACAGAAGGTCTACACCCTCACTTGCAGATACTGCTGCACCAATAGCGCTTGCGATATGATCGTGTCCCGATGCGACATCAGTTACCAAAGGCCCTAAAACATAGTATGGAACATCACCAATCAAAGATTTTGATAATCGAACATTTGCTGCCACCTCGTTTAGTGGAACATGACCTGGGCCTTCAATCATTACTTGTACATCTTTTTCATGAGCCCGTTTAGTCAAATCAACCATGTTGATCATCTCTTGAACTTGTAACTCGTCATGAGAATCAAGTATTGAGCCTGGCCTTAGGGCATCACCCAGACTAAAAGTAACATCGTATTTTCGTGCTAATTCAATCAAGTAATCATAATGAGTAATGTATGGATTTTCTTTGTCATGCTTTAGCATCCAAGCTGCAGTTAAAGTTCCACCTTTACTAACAACTCCACCATATCTTTGTACTTTTAAAATTCGTTTAGCAATATCTTTTGTAATCCCACAATGAATGGTAGTGTAATCTACACCATCTTTTACATTATTTTCAAAAGCTTTTAAAAAATCATCTTCCGTCAGGTTTAAGGGGTTTTTATGAACTTCAACACCATAATTATAAGCCTCATAAATTGGAACAGTTCCAAACGTTATGGGAGCTTCCTCCAGTAGCACTTTTCTGATTTTTTTTACGTCCCCTCCATCACTCAAGTCCATAATGGTGTCGGCATGATACTTTACTGCAATCTTTGCTTTTTCAATTTCCTCTTCAAGATTCACGTTTAATGTAGAAGTTCCGATGTTGACATTAACTTTAGTTTTAAGGCCTTTGCCAATCCCCACATTGTGAATTTTTTGTTTTCTTTGGTTATTACTTGGAATGATTATAGACCCCTTTGCAATTTTGGGGATAAGCCAGTCAAGTGTTACATCCTCATCTTTTGCAACCTGTTTCATCTCATCAGTTGCAACGCCCCTCCGGGCT